>CAMNPN010000011.1 GCA_946548085.1 uncultured Prevotella sp.
CTGTGGAAATCGTTCTGCAGACGGTCGAGATAGCGGGCGGCCTCCCACTTGCACATGGGCAGGTCGTGGAGCAGGTAGTTGCCGCAGGCCTCAGGACGTGTGGCGGGCACCTCGTCCTGCGTGAGGATCCACTGGAGGCACTCGATGGTGAGGTGGCGCATGGCGTCGACGGTATAAGTGCCTGACTTCTGGCCTTCGGCTGAAGGACCGTGATCTTTCATGATGATATACATGCCCGTGAGACAGCCCATGGGACCTACGTAGACGACATCGTCCTTTGCCTCGGAGTTGCGGAACCAGGTGGCCATCAGGTGCTCCAGACTGTGCATGGCGGCAGGGGCTACGGCGGGCTCCTTGTTGGGTTCGGTGATACGCAGGTCGAAGGTGGTGAAGCCCTCGTCCTCACGAGAAACATAGATACCCGGCTTCAGACGGGTGTGGTCGATGGTGAAACTTTGTATGACTTCCATATTTTTCTTAAAATCATAAGCTCTCGATGAATGTCTTGGTGACATGGAAGGAGTTCTCGGCGACGGTTTCCCAGAAGTTGTGATACATCGAGGCATCGGTGTCGCGAAGGGGGATGTCGCTGATGACGCGGAAGGAAATGAACGGCACCTTATATATATAGCACACCTGAGCGATGGCGCAACTCTCCATATCGACGGCCTTTGCCTCGGGGAAGTGGCCGATAATCTCGCGCATCTTCTCCTTACTGTCGACAAACCAGTCGCCAGTGACGATCAGTCCGGGCTTGGCTCCAGTCAGTTTGGCTTTCTCTAATAGATAGGGATCGGCCTGGTAGCGGACCGGCAGTCCTTGCACCTGACCATAGACGGTGGTGTCGTCAATGGCTTTGCCACAATACACGTCGTGATAAGTAAGTTCAGAACTCACCACTACGTCCTGTAGGTTGATATCATCGCCATTGCCACCGGCACAACCGCTGGAGATGATACAGTCGGGTTTGTACTGGCGGATCATCTCTACAGTCTGTATGGCGGCATTGACGGTGGCGATGCCGCTCTTCTGCAGAATCAGTTTGTCTTCTGGGAATAATGGACGGAGTTGCTTGTACTCCTTGTCCATTGCTACAATCATTCCTATTTTCATATTATACCTTATTTATTTTTTTTCTTTGTCTTACGGCTTCGTACATGAGAATGGCGGCGCTGACACTGACGTTCAGGGAGTCGAGGCGACCCAGCATCGGAATACGGATATGGGCGTCGGCAGCCTCGCGCCACTGTTGGGTGAGACCAGTCGATTCGGTGCCCATCACAATGGCTGTGGCCTGTCGCATGTCGTAGTTGTAATACTCATACGAGTCCTGCAACTGCGCCGTGAGGATCTTTATCTTCCGTTCCTTGAGGAAGGCGATGCACTCCTCTGATGTACAGACGGCTGTCGGGACAGTGAATATGGCTCCGATACTGGCGCGGATGAGGTTGGGATTATAGAGGTCTGTCAGCGGGTCACACACAATCACGGCATCAACATTGGCCGCATCCGCACTGCGCAGGATGGCTCCGAGGTTGCCAGGCTTCTCGACGCTCTCCAGCACAACCACTAAGGGATTGTTTACAGATAACAGTTTACGGTTTACAGATGAAATGCTATGGTCCTTGGCCTTGACGATGGCGATCATGCCCTCAGTACTCCCCCTATAGGCCATCTTTTCATATACTTGTGGTGAGACTCTCGTTACAGGGGAATCACCTGTAAACCGTAAACCGTCAACTGTAAACACTTCTACCACCTCATATCCGCTTGCCATACAGTGCTCTATCTCGCGCTGGCCCTCCACCACGAAGAGGCCCTCCTCACGCCGGAGTGAGGATTTCTGCTGCAGGGCCACGACATGCTTGATGCGTTGGTTTTGCGGGCTGGTAATAATGTTTTCTTCCATAATTCGCTGCAAAATTATAAAAAATCCGTGTAATCCGTGCAATCCGTGCCAAAAAAGTTGTACCTTTGCATCCAAAATAAGAAAACTTGCAAGTGCTATGAATGAATTGAAAAAGTGGCTGCCCGACGTACTGGCAGTCCTGTTGTTTGCCGTACTGGCATTCGCCTATTTCTTCCCTGCTGACATCGAGGGGCGTATCCTCTATCGCCATGATGCGTCAGCCGGGCGCGGTGCCGGCCAGGAGGCCATGGAGTACTATCAGCGCACAGGAGAACGTACCCGGTGGACCAATGCCCTCTTCTCGGGCATGCCTACGTATCAGATGTCGCCCTCATACAACTCCACCTACAACCTGACGGTGCTGACCAATGCCTACCATTTGTGGCTGCCAGAGAACGTGTGGTACGTGTTTGCCTACCTGCTGGGCTTCTACATCTTGCTGCGCGCCTTCGACTTCCGTCAGCATCTGGCCGTGCTGGGCTCCATCATCTGGACCTTCTCCACCTACTTCCTCATCATCATTGCAGCGGGGCACATCTGGAAGGTATGGGCACTGGCTTATCTGCCCCCGATGATAGCCGGTATCGTGCTGGCCTACAGAGGGAAATATCTGTGGGGCTTCATCGTGGCTGCCATCTTCGGAGCCTTCGAGATCAATGCCAACCACGTGCAGATGACCTACTACTATCTATTCATCATCCTCTTCCTGATCATCGGCTGGCTGGTACAGGCCATCCGGGAGAAGCAGATCATGCACTTCGTGAAGGCCACGGGGGTGTGCATCGCGGCCGGCCTGATAGCCGTCTGCCTGAACTTGTCGAACCTTTATCACACATGGCAGTACAGTCAGGAGACCATGCGCGGCAAAAGTGAACTGGTTAAGAAAAACACGGCCAACCAGACCAGCAGCGGTCTGGAGCGCGACTATATCACGCAGTGGAGTTATGGTATCGGTGAGACGTGGACGCTGCTCGTACCCAACACCAAGGGCGGCGCATCGGTGCCCCTGAGTGAGAACGAGACGGCCATGAGGCATGCGGATAGCAACTATATCGACATCTACAATCAGATTGGCCAGTACTGGGGCGAACAGCCCGGTACGTCGGGCCCAGTCTACGTGGGAGCCTTCGTGCTGACGCTTTTCATCCTGGGACTGTTCATCGTGAAGGGCCCCATGAAGTGGGCCCTGTTGGCTGCCACCGTGCTGAGTATCATGCTCTCGTGGGGTAAGAACTTTATGGGCCTGACGGACTTCTTCATCGACTACGTGCCGATGTACGCCAAGTTCCGCACGGTGGCCTCGATACTCGTCATCGCCGAGTTCACCATCCCCCTGCTGGCGATGCTGGCGCTGAAGGAGTTGTTTGACAAACCGGAACTGATGAAGCCGAGGATGAAGTATGTGGGTATCTCATTCCTGTTGACGGGCGTTGTCGCCCTGCTGTTCTCGCTGATGCCTTCGATGTTCTTCGACAGCTTCATCTCCACCAGCGAGATGCAGGCCCTGAAGGGTATTCCTGCAGAACATCTGACACCCCTGATGAGCAGTCTGACAGAGATGCGTCAGGCAATGTTCACCAGTGATGCCCTGCGTTCATTCTATATCATTCTGACGGGTACGGGCGTGCTGCTGGCAGTAGCATTTGGCAAACTGAAGAAGGAGTACGCCGTCGGCATCATACTGGTGCTCTGTCTGACAGACCTGTGGACGGTGAACAAGCGTTACCTGAACGATGCGATGTTCGTGCCGAAGTCAGAGCGAGAGGCTCCGCAGCCGATGAGTCAGACCGACGAGCACATCCTGCAGGACAAAACACTCGACTATCGTGTACTTAACATGGCTACGAACACCTTCAATGAGAATGAGACGAGTTACTACCATAAGTCCATCGGCGGCTACCACGCTGCTAAGTTGCGCCGCTATCAGGAGATGATCGAGCAGTATATATCGCCCGAGATGCAGCAGGCATTCCGTGCCGTATCAGAGAATGGCGGTGACATGACAAAGATCAATGGCGACAGCATCTGGCCCGTACTGAACATGCTTAATGCGAAGTACTTCATCCTGCCCCTGCAGGGCGGTCAGACCGTTCCTCTGCAGAATACCTTCGCACTGGGCAATGCCTGGCTGGTAGATAAGATACGGTATGTGAACAATGCCAATGAGGAGATTGACGGTGTGGGCCAGATAGACCTGCGTCACGAGGCTGTGGCTGATGTGAAGTTCAAGGAGCAACTGGGTGAGACCGTTGTTCAGGACACGCTCAGCATCGTCACCCTGAAGGCCTACGAACCTAACGAGCTGAAATACGAGTGCCAGTCGGGCAAGGGCGGTGTCGTGGTATTCTCTGAAATCTACTATCCCGGATGGACGGCTACCGTTGACGGAGAGCCTGCCGAACTGGGCCGGGTGGACTATATCCTCAGGGCCCTGAACGTGAAGCCGGGCAAGCACGAGGTCGTTCTCACCTTCAAGCCAAAGTCGGTGAAGGCTACAGAGACCGTTGCCTATATGTCGTATGCCCTTCTGGTTGGCGTGCTGTTTGGGGCTGCCCTTATCGAATATCGCCGGCGTAAGGATAAATCTCAAATCTCAAAACTCAAATCTTAAAATTGAAAAAACTGCTGTCATTGCCACCCAATCTGGTAGAGGTGTTTCATCAGGTGACCGGGCTCTCCAGAGATGAGTATTTCTGTACCTGCGACCCCGTTGGTCATCGTCTTGGAAGTGGCGGTGGAACCGCTTGGTTGCTGCAGGAGGCCTGTCGTGCTGAGAATGTGGCGAGTGTCAACGATTGGCTTCCAAAGGAAAAGCGCATCCTGATACATGCCGGTGGACAGAGCAAGCGATTGCCCAGTTATGCCGTGTCAGGAAAGGTGCTGATGCCCCTGCCTGTGTTCCGTTGGGAACGAGGACAGCGGCTCTCGCAGGACCTGATGAGCGTGCAGTTGCCGTTGTATGAGAAGATGATGGCGATGGCACCAGACAATATCCATACGATGGTGGTCAGTGGCGATGTGCTCGTCAGAGCCACTCAGCCGCTACAACCCATTCCAGAGGCTGATGTCGTGTGCTATGGCTTATGGCTCGACGCATCGGTGGCCAGAAACCATGGTGTATTCGTCAGCGACCGCCGTTCGCCTTCGGTATTGAAGATGATGCTCCAGAAACCTTCGGTACAGACCCTTGCCGAACTGCAGAGAGATCATTTCTATCTGACCGACATCGGCGTATGGCTCCTCTCAGACAAGGCAGTGGCTCTGCTCATGCAGCGCAGTATGTCCGGAAATCCCGGCTCGACCAGCCAGACTGACTTCAAAGAATACGATCTCTATTCCGAGTTCGGCTGTGCCCTGGGTACCGATCCCACCCTCGTCGACGATGAGTTGAGACGGCTGAAGGTGGCCATTCTCCCTTTGGCTGGTGGCGAGTTCTATCATTTCGGCACCTCCAAAGAGATGATCTCCTCGACGTTGAGGCTTCAGAACCTTGTGAACGATCAACGGGAGATTATGCATATCGACAGGAAGCCTCACCCCAGCATCTTCGTCCAAAATGCGGTGACAGAGATCCCTTTCACCGTAGAGAACAATAATATCTGGATAGAGAACAGCCATGTCGGGCGACGATGGCATCTCACCCACGACCATGTCATTACTGGCGTGCCGGAGAACGACTGGGAGATGAGTCTCGCCCCAGGCGAATGCATCGATGTAGTGCCGGTAGGAGACCATGACTACGAGATTAGACGCTATCGTATCGATGAACCCTTGAACAGTAATGAAGTCGCCGAACGTGCCAACCTGCAGCGACTCTTCGACCAGAGGTGTACCTTCCGCAAACAGAACTGGAGTGCGCTGGCAAAGAACTGGAGTCACAGCGTGTTCTATCAACTCGACCTTGCAGATGCTGCAGAGCAGTTCAGCAAGGAACAGATTCCCCTGCCTCCCCCCTTGCCAGAAGAGGCCCCGCTGATGACCCGTATCCACGACGCCATGTTCCGCGGAGATCATCGTCGGGCGTTTGCCTTGCTTCGCGACGGGCTGCTGTCGTGGAGTGGAGAGTGCCGGCTCCCCCGTCGACAGGTGGCCGACGACCAGATCGTGTGGGGACGCTCTCCTGTCAGGATCGATATCGCAGGGGGCTGGACGGATACTCCGCCTTATTGTCTGATGGAGGGCGGCAACGTCATCAACCTGGCTATCGAACTCAATGGCCAGCCGCCCCTGCAGGTTTATGTCCGTCCATCGAAAGAGCCTCGTATCGTATTACGGAGCATCGACCTCGGTGCCGTGGAGGTGGTAGAGACAGCAGAGCAGTTGATGGACTTCATGCATGTTGGCTCCCCCTTCTCCATTCCCAAGGCAGGTCTCGTGCTTGCCGGCTTTGGATCGTCAGGAGTATCAGGTAATCCCGGCTCTATATCCCTACAGCAGCAACTGGAGGCTTTTGGCTCGGGCATTGAGTTGACGCTTCTCTCGGCCATCCCCGCCGGTAGCGGACTCGGCACGAGCAGCATCCTGGCTGCCACGGTGCTGGGCGCACTCAACGATTTCTGCGGCCTGGGATGGGACAAGAACGAGATAGGTCATCGCACGCTGATGCTGGAGCAGATGCTTACCACGGGTGGGGGTTGGCAGGACCAGTTCGGCGGTGTGCTGGGGGGCGTCAAACTTCTGCAGACAGGACGCGGCTTTGAACAGACACCGCTGGTGAGATGGCTGCCCAACGACCTGTGGACACAGCCAGAGTATCGCCCTTGTCACCTATTATATTATACAGGCATCACCCGGACGGCCAAGCAGATACTGGCAGAGATTGTCCGCAGGATGTTCCTCAACGACAATGCTGAGTTGCGCCTGCTTCGCGAGATGAAGGCCCACACGATGGAGATGTACGAGGCCATCCAGCAGAATGACTTCCGAAGGATGGGCCTGCTGATGCGTAAGACCTGGCAGCAGAACCAAGCTCTCGACAGTGGTACGAACCCCGTCGCTGTGGCTAAACAGACAGCCCTTATTGATGACCTCTGCTTAGGTTATAAGCTGCCCGGTGCGGGCGGTGGCGGCTATCTCTATATGATAGCCAAGGACCCGGAGGCTGCGGCGCGCATCAAACAGATACTGACAGAGAATAAGATAAACCGGAATGCTCGTTTCGTGGACATGACCCTCTCTACGACGGGCCTTCAGATCAGCAGGAGTTGATAAGCCGGAGAGGTAAAAAGTGAAGAGTAGTTGTCACAGTATGGAGTTCAGGACGGTTGTAGACATTGCTGACCCTGGGTTCAGGATAGAGCCCTGCGAGCAGATGCTCTTTGTGGGTTCGTGCTTTGCCGACAGCATCGGGATGCGTTTCCGTGAAGAGGGCTTCCCCGTCACCGTCAATCCCTATGGCACCATGTACAATCCTGCCAGCATCGTCCATACGATCGAGAGACTGTTGGCCCGGTCCGAAGGGGCGTCTCCCTCAGAAAGAACCTTAAGCTATTCAACGGCCTTCCTTACCCTCGGCACGAACCATGTGTATCGTCTGAAAGAGACGGGCGAGATTGTTGAGAACTGCCAGAAGCGGCCCGCAGCGCTGTTTCAGGAGGAAGAACTCTCCGTCGATGCCTGTGCCGCCTGTCTGATGAAGGCCGTCACGCTCCTACGTCAGGCAAACCCAGACATCCGCATCGTCCTTACCGTCAGCCCCATCCGCTACCGTAAGTACGGCTATCACGGCTCGCAACTCTCCAAGGCGACACTGTTGCTGGCAGTGGATCGTCTCTTAGCCGGGAGGCTGGCGGAGGAAACAGGTCAGGCTGATCAGTCAAGAAACACTGGTCATGCCAGCCAGATGGCTTATTTCCCTGCCTATGAGATTCTGAACGACGAACTCCGTGACTACCGCTTCTATGCCCCCGACATGCTGCATCCCTCGGGCCAGGCTGTCGATTACATCTGGGAGCGGCTCGTAGATTCTTATTTCTCTGCTGAAGCCAAGGGCTTCCTCGACGAGTGGCGTCCGGTGAAGCAGGCTCTTGGGCACACCCCCTTCCATCCCGACTCGCCAGAGTATATCCGCTTCCTGGATAACACCCGCAGCCGTCTCCGTGCCCTTCAGGAAAAATATCCTAAAATAATGTTACCATATGAAAAGTTATTCGATTGAAAAGATCACAACACTCATCGGGGCGCGACGTATCGGTAGCGCCGATGCCCAGATAGGATGGCTGCTCACAGACAGCCGCTCCCTTTGTTTTCCGGAGGAGACCTTGTTCTTCGCCCTGACGTCTGCCAGGAACAACGGTCACCGCTATATTACCGATTTGTATCGCCGGGGTGTGCGTAACTTCGTCGTCGATGCCAAGGGAATCCTCGAGAACATCCCTTCCGGTGTCGAGACGATGCCCGATGCCAACTTCCTCGTGGTGCCCTCGCCGCTGGCCGCCCTGCAGCGACTGGCCGAGCGCCATCGCGATGAGTTCGATATCCCCATCATCGGCATCACGGGCTCCAACGGTAAGACGATGGTTAAGGAGTGGCTCTACCAGCTGCTCTTGCCGTCGCAGAAGATTGTGCGCTCACCCCGTAGTTACAACTCGCAGATCGGCGTGCCCCTCTCCGTATGGCTGCTGAACGAGCAGACCGAGGTGGGAATCTTCGAGGCTGGCATCAGTCAGCCCGGTGAGATGTATGCCCTGCGTGACATCATCCAGCCTACCATCGGCGTGCTCACGTCCTTAGGCTCCGCCCATCAGGAGAACTTCCGATCGATGGAGGAGAAGTGCATGGAGAAGTTGGAACTGATGCACGACACCGAGGCGATGGTCTACTGTTCCGACAACGACATCGTGAGTCGTTGCATCCGCCGGATGCAGTACAAGGGCGAGAAGATCGCCTGGTCGCAGTGTGACGAGAACGTGGCCTTCTTCGTCAAGAGTACAGCCTCAGTTCCGCCCTCGACGAGGATTACCTATGTCTGGCAGGACGAGGAGAACTGCTATTCGATACCCTTTATCGACGAAGCCAGCATCGAGAACTCCATCACCTGTGCGGCTGTGGCCCTGCACCTGGGGCTGACGCCGGCACAACTGGCAGAGCGGATGCCCCGCCTCGAACCCGTCGCCATGCGACTCGAGGTGAAGCAGGGCCAGCGCGGCTGCATCCTCATCAACGACTCCTACAACAGCGACATCAACTCCCTCGACATCGCCCTCGACTTCATGCAGCGGCGCGAGGATTCGTCGGTAAGGAAGGGCCTGGACAAGACGCTTGTGCTCAGCGACATCTTTCAGACAGGCACCTCTCCGGAGGCGCTCTATGCCCAGGTGTCCGACCTCTGCCTGAAGCGAGGTGTCAGCAAGTTCATCGGCATTGGCCCGGAACTCACGGCCCAGGCCGACAGGATCAAGGTCGCTGACAAGCAGTTCTACGCCGACGTCGACCATTTCCTCGCCTCGAAAGCCATTGCCAACCTTCGCAACGAACTGATACTCCTTAAGGGAGCCCGTCCATTCGGCTTCGACCGCATCACAGAACAGTTGGAACAGAAGGTTCACGAGACCATCCTCGAGGTGAACCTCAATGCCGTCGTGGAGAACCTGAACTACTACCGCTCTTTCTTGAAACCCGAGACCAAGATGGTGTGCATGATCAAGGCCGACGCCTATGGGGCAGGGGCCGTGGAGATTGCCAAGACGCTTCAGGATCACCGCGTAGACTACCTTGCCGTGGCCGTGGCCGATGAGGGGGTCACGCTCCGCAAGGCCGGCATCACCGCCAATATAATGATCATGAATCCCGAGATGACGGCGTTCAAGACGATGTTCGACTACGACCTCGAGCCCGAAGTCTACTCCTTCCGTCTGATGGATGCCCTCATCAAAGCAGCCCGCAAGGAAGGCATCACCGGCTGGCCCGTCCACATCAAACTCGATACGGGCATGCACCGTCTGGGCTTCGACCCCATCCACGACATCGACGAGGTCATCGACCGCCTAAAGCACCAGAACGCCATCATCCCGCGGTCCGTGTTCAGCCACTTCGTAGGCTCCGACAGCGACGACTTCGATGCCTTCTCGGCCCGTCAGTTCGAACTCTTCGAACAGGGGAGCCAGAGACTACAGTCGGCCTACAGCCATAAGATCCTGCGCCACATGGACAACTCGGCCGGCATCGAGCACTTCCCTGAGCGCCAGATGGACATGTGTCGCCTCGGACTTGGCCTCTACGGCGTCGATCCCCGTGACAACCGCATTCTCCACACCGTATCCACGCTGAAGACGACGATCCTGCAACTGCGCCATGTTCCCGCTGGCGACACCGTCGGTTACAGCCGTAAGGGCAAGATAGAGCGCGACTCCGTGATTGCTGCCATACCTATCGGTTACGCCGACGGCCTGAACCGTCACCTCGGAAACCGCCACGGCTACTGTCTGGTCCGTGGGCAGAAGGCTGAGTACGTGGGCAATATTTGCATGGACGTGGCAATGATCGACGTGACCGATGTCCCCTGCCAGGAGGGCGACCCGGTGGAAATCTTCGGCGAGCACCTGCCCGTCACCGTGCTCAGCGACGAGATTGACACCATCCCTTACGAGGTGCTCACGGCCGTGAGCAACCGCGTCAAGCGGGTCTACTTCCAGGATTAGGATTAGGACACTTGGATGTTGCCTCGTTGCATAGGACCGGCGGTGTCGACTCAGTCGACACCGCCGGTTTCGTGTTGCCTGAGAAGGAGATAATCTCCTTGAAATAAGCAAGATATGACTGATGCAGAGGCTTGGCAGATTCCTTTACATCAAAAGCCATCCCCGCCACTCGCAGGGAGCAGCGGGGATGGATAGTGCGGCCGGCCTTCAGGCTATCGGCCGATAATGCGATAGTTGCCGCTGAGGTGCATGAAGGCGAAGAGGCGCAGCAGCCCGTCGTAGTAAGCATCGAAGTAACCGTCCTCGAAAGGCTCGTGTCTGGCGTTCCAGAGAGCGTCGACAAACTCCTTGCTCTTATCGTGGCTGCAGAGCATCGAGGCCGCGGCGGTGGTGGCAACGAGGCCGATGCTGTGGCGCAGTTTGCGGAAGCCGCCGGCCTGTAGTATCTCGTCGCCCTCGGGCAGCGTGCCATCAGTACGGTACTGGTCTACGAAGGTGTCGATACCCTGCGAGTAGAAGAAGTTCTGGATGGTCTCGCCATACTGCCGCTGCCACTCTCCGTCGGCGCAACTCCACTCGTAGTCGAGGGTGATGTTCATAGGCACTCGCCAGGAGTCGTAGCGGAAGTTGTTGCTGCCGTTGCGGCGCGGGGCGCCCTGGGGGCGCTGCGGCATGCCGGGGAAGCGGGGTGCCTGCATCTCGCTGCCGTCATACTGGCTCATGTCAGGGTTCAGGCCCGTCTGCGGGTTAATGGCCTTGTGGAGGTATTCGCGACTCTTTCTGGCGCACTCCAGCCAGTAGTCTGAGCGCCCGTCATCGGCCCACTTCGCCCAGACCTCGTAGAAGGCGGGGATGTGGTAACTGGGGTCGGTGAATCGCTGGCCGAAGCCGTCGGGGGTGAAGGTGATGAGTTGGGTCTCGGGGTCTATGAGGTACATCTTCTGCGGACCGGCCTGCTGGGGGCCGAAGCCGGGGAATCCGCCCTGTCGGGGCTCGGGCTCGTACTCCTTGGGCTGGATGCTGTCGAGGATATGCCGGGCCTCGGCCTTGTAGTCGATGCCTGTGTCGTTGCCCCAGCGGTTCGAGGCGAAGAGGAGGGCGGTGATGAAGTAGAGTTCGCCGTCAGAGGCGGCTCCCTCGGCGTTGCGGGTGCCGTCAGTCTTGCAACTCCATGCGAAGTATCCCTTGCGGTTGCCGTCCTGGTGCTGCATGTACTTCTTGCTCCATCGCCAGAGGCGGTCGAAGATGTCCTTCTCGCCGAACTGCACGGCGATCATCATACCGTAGGACATGCCTTCGGTGCGGGCGTCGTGGTTCTTGATGTCGGAGACATAGCCCAGGGTGTCGCCTACTTCGAAGTAGACCTTGTTGGGTCCGCGGAACACATCGTTGAATACTTCCTTCAACTTGGCGTCGACCTGGGCCTGGCTGTAGCCCATCTCGACCAGAAGGTTACGGTACTGGCCTGTCTCGAAAGCACCCTTCTTCCAGGGCGTGATGGCCAGGGCCGTGGCTGATGCCATGATCAGTAATGCTAAAATAGTTGATTTCTTCATACATTTAGTTTAGAACGTCGGCAAAGTTACTGATTTCCATCGTAATAACCAAACATTTTGGCGATAATTATCTTTCGTTCTTTCTGTTTTGCAAACGATAACGTAAAAAAGATGGCGATAGTTGTTTCGTATTTCCTATTTTATTTGTATCTTTGCAGTCGATAAGCGCTAAAACAAATTTTAATATCGATATTAGAACAAATGGAACAAGTATTCAGTTACATTATCAGTCTGGGTGCATCGGTGATGATGCCTATCCTCTTTACCATCATCGGCCTGTGCATCGGCCTGAAGTTCGGTAAGTCGCTCAAGTCGGGCCTCTATGTGGGTGTCGGATTCGTGGGACTGGGCATCGTGACGGCCCTGCTGACGACGAACTTCGGCGGTCCGCTGAGTGAGATATCGCGGCTCTACGACCTTCAGTTGAAGGTGTTCGACATGGGCTGGCCCGCTGCCGCCGCCGTCGCCTATAACACGGCTGTCGGTGCCCTGATCATTCCCATCTGCCTGGGTGTGAACTTCCTGCTGGTCGTCACCAAGTGTACCCGGACGGTGAATATCGACCTGTGGAACTACTGGCACTTCGCCTTCATCGGTGCCGTGGCCTACTTCGTGATGGGCGAGAGCCTGATGTGGGGCTATTTCGCTGCCATCGTCTGCTATATCGTGACGCTGGTGATGGCCGACCTGACGGCCGACAAGTTCAAGGAGTACTATCCGGAGTGGGAGGGCATCTCGATCCCGCAGCCGTTCTGCCAGAGCTTCGTGCCCTTCGCCCTGCTCATCGGCAAGGCACTGGATATGATTCCCGGCTTTGAGAAACTGAACATTGATGCCGAGGGACTGAAGAAGAAGTTTGGTGTGCTCGGCGAGCCGCTGGTGCTGGGTGTGATCGTCGGTGCGCTGATCGGCGTTCTGGCACAGTTGGATATTAAGAAGATCCTCTTCCTTGGCGTTACAATGGGAGCCGTGATGGAACTCATCCCCCGTATCACCTCCTTATTTATTGAGGGTCTGAAGCCTGTGGCAGAGAAGACGCAGGAGGTGGTGAAGCGGAAGTTCAATGGCAAGAAGGTGTATATCGGCATGTCGCCCGCAGTCGTCATCGGCCATCCCACGACGCTCGTGGTGAGCCTCTTGCTGATTCCTGTGGCCCTGGGCCTGGCCGTCGTCCTGCCTGGCAACCAGTTCCTGCCCCTGGCCTCGCTGGCAGGCATGTTCTACCTGTTCCCCATGGTGCTGCCCTTCACGAAGGGTAACGTGGTGAAGACCTTCATCATCGGACTGGTAGCTTTGGCCGTAGGACTGTATTTCGTCACCGACATGGCACCCGCCTTCACCCAGGCCGCGGCCACGGTGTTTGCCCAGACGGGCGACCCCGCCGCCAAGATTCCTGAGGGCTTTGAGGCTGGCGCGCTCGACTTCGCCTCGTCGCTCTTCGGCTGGGTCATCTACAAGTGTGTGAACAACCTCCAGTGGGTGGGCATGGGCATTCTGACGCTCATCACCCTCGGCATGGTCTTCGTCAATCGTCGTCGCATCGTTGCCGAGGAGAAAGCCGCCAAGGAGTAGTCGTCAGATCTTGAAAAATCAAGGAATAAAAAGTATATATTATGAACAAGAAAACAATTTTGACTTTATTGCTTATGAGTAGTCTGACCAGTGGCTTCGGCCAGCAGAACGTGAGTTTTCAGAAAGCATGTCATCCCGACGACGTGAAGCACTACGACACGCAGACCCTGCGCGACCGCTTCGTGATGGAGAAGGTGATGGCGGCAGACGAGATCAACCTGACTTATTCGATGTACGACCGCTTCATCTTCGGCGGTGCCATGCCTGTCACCAAGGATCTGAAACTGGAGACCTTCCCAGAGTTACGTGCCGACTACTTCATGCGAAACCGTGAGTTGGGCATCATCAACACTGGCGGCGACGGTGTGGTGATTGTCGACGGACAAGAATATCCCCTGGGCTATAGCGAGGCCCTCTACGTGGGTCGCGGCTGGCTCGGCAAGGACAAGAATGGCGGCGATATCGACTCGAACAAGGAAGTTGTCTTCCGTTCCAAGGATCCTCAGAAGCCGGCTAAGTTCTATCTGAACTCCGCCACGGCCCACCACCACTACAAGACGCAGTGGGTGACGCTCGACGGACGTAAGAACGGCAAGGTGCAGAGCCTGAAAGCCGTCATCATCGGCACCAAGGAGAAGCCCCTGGGCACAAAGGCCGAGAGCAACCTGCGCACCATCAATCAGTTGATCGTGAACACAGCTCTGGAGGAAGGCCCGTGCCAGTTGCAGATGGGACTGACACAGTTGCAGGAGGGTAGCGTGTGGAACACGATGCCTCCTCACACCCATGGCCGTCGTATCGAGGCTTACTACTATTTCAACGTGCCCGAGTCGCAGACCGTCTGCCACGTCATGGGCGAGCCTCAAGAGAGTCGCGTGGTGTGGCTGCACAACGAGCAGGCCATCATGTCGCCCGAGTGGAGCATCCACTGCGCGTCGGCCACCTATTATTATACCTTCATCTGGGGTATGGCTGGCGAGAACCTGAACTACAACGACAAGGATAATATTCCCGTGATAGATCTGAAGTAGTAAACCGTAAATAGTTGAATAGTTAAATCGTAATTATCCCATGACTCCCGTACAAACTACAAAGATGTCCAACTTCCGATGGGTCATCTGTGCGTTGCTCTTCCTGGCAACCACGATTAACTATATGGACCGCCAGGTTCTGTCATTAACATGGAAGGACTTCATCGCCCCCGAGTTCCACTGGACCGATGGCGACTACGGTACGATCACCGGTCTGTTCTCGCTCTTCTATGCCATCGCCAACCTCTTTGCAGGTAAGTTCATCGACTGGATGGGCACCAAGAAGGGCTACCTCATCGCCATCTTCGTGTGGTCGCTGGGGGCCGTGCTCCATGCCGGCTGTGGCTGGGTGGCTATGACCATCGAGGGCTACGATTCCATCGAGGCCCTGCGCATGGTGGAGGCAGGCAGCGATGCCGCCGTGGCCATCGCCACCATCTCTGTATGGCTCTTCCTGAGTTGCCGTCTGATCCTCGCCGTCGGTGAGGCTGGCAACTTCCCTGCCGCCATCAAGGCCACGGCAGAGTATTTCCCGAAGAAAGACCGTGCATTCTCTACCTCTATCTTCAACAGCGGCGCCTCTGTCGGTGCCCTGGCCGCTCCTGCCACCATTCCCCTGCTGGCTCGTGCCTGGGGATGGGAGATGGCGTTCATCATCATCGGTGCCCTCGGCTTCATCTGGATGGGCCTGTGGATGTGGCTCTATGAGAAGCCGCGTCAGAACAAGCGCGTCAATCAGGCTGAACTGAACTATATCGAACAAGACAATGACCTGGCTGATGTGCAGGACCGCAATGCTGTGAAGGAGGAGAAGACCATCCCGTTCTTCGACTGCTTCAAGTACAAGCAGACCTGGTCGTTCCTCGTGGGTAAGTTTATGACCGACGGCGTATGGTGGTTCTTCCTGTTCTGGGCACCCGCCTACTTCAGCGACCAGTATGGCTACACCTCCGACTCGGCGATGGGTATTGCGCTGATCTTCACGCTCTATGCTATCGTGACCATACTCTCTATCGGTGGCGGCTATCTGCCTACGTATTTTGTCGACAAGAAAGGCATGAATCCGTATCTGGGACGTATGCGCGCCATGCTGATCTTTGCCTGCTTCCCCGTGCTCGGACTGTTTGCCCAGCCCCTCGGTGCCTACAGCGCCTGGTGGCCGGCCATCTTGATAGGTCTGCTCGGCGCTGGCCATCAGGCCTGGAGTGCCAACCTCTTCTCGACCATTGGTGATATGTTTCCGAAGTCAACCATCGGTACGATTGTAGGTCTTGGAACGATGGCTGGCGGTATCGGATCGATGTCGATCAACTTGGGCTCGGGTAAGTTCTTCGACTGGGCTGCCGCCCAGGGTGCCAACTTCACCTTCTTCGGCTTCGAGGGCAAGCCTGCTGCCTATATGGTGGTGTTCTGCATCTGTGCCGTGGCTTACCTCATCGGCTGGTGTATCATGAAGGCGCTTGTGCCGAAGTACAAGCCAATTGTGGTTGAGTGATATTGTTTACAGTTTACGGTTTACAGTTTACAGCTGATTACCTTGCACGCCCCGATTGCTGCCTATAGAAGTATTCATCTGTAAACTGTAAACCGTAAACAATATAAAGTCATAAGCTAAAAACGTCCCATAAGTATCGTTTGTGGCAAGAAGCCTTGTCGGACGAGGACTTTGATAAGTTCTTCCGACATCGCCTCGTTGTCCTTGCGGGTATAGCGGATGTCAGTAAAGATCTGAGCGAGCGTCTCCTTGTGGTTGACCTCCACGAAATGGCGGTTCTCTTCGAGTTCTTCTTTATATTTATAATAGGTGTCGATGTCCTGACCCATGTAGTCGTTGTAGGTCTCTTGATGGACGAAACTTTCCAGGGGCAGGCGGTCGGAGAGGGGAGGCTCCTCGGCAGGCCAGCCGACGGTGAGGGTGGCCACGGGCATCACGAGTCTTGGCAATTGCAGGATGTCGATTATCTGCTGTGGCTGGTAGACGGTCGTGCCGAGGTAGCAGTAACCAAGGCCCTCTTCGTCCATGAGGTTGCAGAGCGTCTGGGTATAAAGCAGGGCATCGGTGGCGGCGTTGATGAATGACAGGAAGTTGTCGTAGCCTGGTTCTGCCTTGCGGCAGCGGGCCCAGGTGCTGGTGCGGTTGAAGTCGGCGCAGATGGTCAGCACCACGGGTGCCTCCTTTACCATCGGCTGGTTGAAATGACAGGGCGACAGGCGGTCCTTCATCTCCTTCGAACGGGTGACGATGACGGAGTAAAGTTGCAGGTTACCCATCGTCTGGGTACGTGCAGCCTCGTCCATCAGCCGGTTCAGCAGTTCCTCACTTACGTCTTTTTCCGCATACTTGCGGATGGTCTTTCTGGTGGATAATGTCTTCATATTAGTACAAATTATGGCGCAAAGGTAGTGAAAGTTTTCCTAAACGGTATACTTTTCCTTAAAAAAACGCGTAAAGTTATCCAAAATAAAAAAGATATTTGTAACTTTGCGCCCAGTAAAGTAGCTTGTTATGCAGTCAGAATCGAAAAAAGAGATGCTCAGACATATTGCCAGTGCACTGGTGTCTGTAGCCGCCAAGACAGGGAGCGAGCTCACTGAGGAGAAGATCGCCAATTTGCTGGAACAGGGTATGAAGGCCTTGCCACAGGAGGATGCGGAGAAGTTTGCCGTGCTGGTAGACAATGCCCTCACAGACACGGTGATGTATCGTCGTCCGGACGTGACGGAGATCCGCCCGCAGCAATTGGAGTGTGATGTCGTGCGCTTCCAGAACAACAAAGAGAAATGGGTGGCGCTTGTAGGCTTGCTCGACGGTTACCCCTATGAGATCTTCACAGGTCTACAGGATGACGAGGAAGGTATTGTGCTTCCCAAAACCGTGACAAAAGGTAAGATTATCAAGCAGGTGAATTCCGATGGGACGAAACGCTATGACTTCCAGTTCGAGAACAAACGTGGTTACAAGACGACGGTGGAAGGCCTCTCGGAGAAGTTCAACCCTGAGTATTGGAACTATGCTAAGCTGATCTCCGGTGTACTCCGTTACCGTATGCCTCTGGAGCATGTGGTGCGCCTGGTGGGATCTCTCTCTCTGAAAGATGAGAGCATCAACACCTGGAAGACTGGCGTGGAGCGCGCCCTGAAGAAGTATATCCCCGGTGTTCACGACGAGGACAGTGCTGACATCACGGCAGATGATAATTCGGAACAGGCATGACCTTGACTGTCGGCTATATCACCTTGCGGAACGTCAGGTTCCATGCCTTCCATGGCGTGCTGCCCCAGGAGCGGGGAGTGGGGGCTGACTTCCTCCTCAGCCTGCGGGTGGCCTATCCGATAGGCAGGGCGATAGAGAGCGATGAGGTGGACGACACCCTCAGTTATGCGGCACTCTTCGATATTGCAAAGCGAGAGATGGCCATCCCGTCGCAGTTGCTGGAGCATGTGGCAGGGCGTGTCGTCAAGGCCGTTGCAGAGGCGTTCCCGGCAGTGACGGCTATCGACCTGGAACTACTGAAACAGAATCCACCGATGGGAGCCGACTGTGACGGTGCCGGGGTCGAAATGCATTGGGAAAGGTGAAAGGATTGAAAAAGTTATAATGAAGTGAACTACATATATATTATAAATAAGGTGGAGAATTGGGTAAAGTGTGTTTCGCTCTTTTGCCTTATGGCCATCCTGCCTTCTATCAGTTGGGCGGCCAAGACCAATTTCACATTGGTCATCGATGCGGGGCATGGTGGCCGTGATACTGGTGCCATCGGACAGGGTAAGGTGAAGGAGAAAGACTTGACGCTGAAATATGCTCTGGCTTTCGGGCGGATGGTCGAACAGAACTGTCCCGACGTGAAAGTCATCTATACCCGTAAGACTGATACCTTCGTAGAGCTCTACCGGCGTGCCGAGATCGCCAACAAGAACAAGGCCGACCTCTTTATCTCCATACATATCAATGCGCTACCCAAAGGGAAGGTGGCCCGTGGATTCCAGACCTACACCTTGGGGACGAGTAAACGCACAGGTAAGAAGACAGGTGTGTTGGAGAACTTGGAAGTGGCAAAGCGGGAGAATGCCGTTATTCTGTTGGAGAAAGACTATAAGCAGACCTATCAGGGCTACGACCCGAACTCTCCAGAGAGCAATATTATGTTTGAGTTCATTCAGGACAAGAACATGGAGAACAGTGTGGAACTGGCTAAGTACATGCAACGGTATGTGTGTCAGGCTACGGGACGGCAGAATTTGGGAGCCCAGCAGGATAATCTGGCCGTACTCCGACTGTCGTCGATGCCGGGTTGTCTGGTGGAGTGTGGTTTCATCTCTACCCGCGACGAAGAAACCTTCATGAATTCCAGAGCCGCTGAGGGGAAGTATGCACGAGGTCTGTTCAATGCTTTCCTGGCCTATCGCAAGCACCATGGGGGGAGCAGAACCTTCTCTTTTCAGTCCGAGCCGGATACCAGAGAATCGGAAAGAGTAGAGTCTCGGACAAGGGTGAAGGCAGAAGTTAAATCAGAATCCCTACCTAAGGTGAAGGCAGAAGCCAAGTCTGAACCTCAACCTAAAGTGAAAGAAGAAGCCAAGCCGGAACCTCAGCTTATGGTGAAGTCTGATGAAAAACTTGAGCCTCAGTCGGAGGTGAAGGCCGAAGCTAAGTCTGAACCCCGGCCAGAGGAGGCTTCTGAACTCAAGCCAGAGCCTCAGGCGCTGGTGGAGGCTGACAGTATCCCAGTTGCTAAACCTCAGTCGGATGACAAGCCTGTCTTCAAAGTGCAGATTATTGCCGGTTCCGCCTTTATTAAAGTAGGAGATGCCCGTTTCAAAGGACTCTCCGACGTAGATCATTATCAGGAGAATGGTCTGTATAAATATACTGTCGGCGAGTCTACGGATTATAACAAGGTCAACCGACTTCGCCGTGAGATATCCGATAAGTTCCCTCAGGCATTCGTTATCGCCTTTAAGAATGGGACTCGAATGGATATAAACAAGGCCATCAGCGAGTTTAAAAAGAATAGATAAGTGAATTTAGAATATGAAAAAGTATAATAAGGAAATACAGATAGCACTCGTTGCGATTGTCGGGGTCATTGTGCTTTTCTATGGTTTGAAGTTCCTTAAGGGATTGTCGTTCTCTGCGGATAGCAACTATTACGTGAAATTCAAAGATATTAGTGGCCTGTCTGTCTCCAGCCCCGTCTATGCCAATGGCTATCGTGTGGGAGTGGTCGAGAATATCATCTACGACTATGAGGGTCGGGATGATATCGTTGCCGTTGTGGGTATCAACAATGAGATGCGCATGCCCAAAGGAACCACTGCCGATATCGTCAGTGACCTCTTAGGGAATATCAAGTTGGAACTGAAGCTTGGTGACCGTGCAGCAGGCATTATCACCCCTGGCGATACACTCTCTGGCGGACAAGAGCTGGGAGCAATGGCCAAGGCCGCGGAGATTATCCCGCAGGTGCAGTCACTGCTGCCGAAGCTTGACTCCATCCTCGTCAGTGTCAATGCCCTTCTGGCTGACCCTGCCATCGCCAACTCCTTACACAACATTGATCACATTACGGGTAGCTTGACAAATACCTCAAACGAGTTAAGCCGTCTGACAGCCAGCTTGAACAAACAGATGCCGCAGATGCTGGAAAATGCTGGTGGCGTGTTGGCCAATGCCAATACTTTGACCCGTAGTCTGAACGAGATGAACCTTGCTGCTACTATGCAAAAGGTGGATAATACCTTGCGCAATGTGGAGCAGATGACTGCCAAGCTGAATAGTAATGACGGTACTCTTGGATTGCTGATGCGTGATGCGGAACTCTATAACAATTTGAATGCTACGATGATGCATGCTGACTCTCTGATGATCGATCTCAAACAGCATCCAAAACGTTACGTCCATTTCTCGGTTTTTGGCAGAAAAGATAAGTAAAATAGAAATTGTCTAAATAGAGACGGCCTAAGGACTATTGTTAAGGATATGCCCTGAAACCCTTTGCCTCCTTAGGCCTTTGGCTGGTTATTGCCGATGTAAATAATATACATGATTTATTGAACTTGCACTGTAATGTGTTGAAAGTCAGACTATTGCTAATTCGCAAGTCTTTACCTTGTATGAATAATGCGTGAAACAAGCTAACCCCTCAATTTATAGAGAGTTACGAGATTTTGTACACACGTTAACTCTTTCTTGGGATTTGCATAATTCAAAAAAAAATGCGACCTTTGCATCACAATTATAAACACAAGCCTAAGTCTTGTATGAGTAGAGTTTAATAAAAAAAGTAAACGCCGAATGAGTAACAGTCACAAGGCGCTGTGGGAAGAATGCCTCCGTCTGATTGAGGCCAATGTTTCTGAGCAGCAGTATAAAACGTGGTTTGCGCCAATCGTCTTTGAGTCGTACTCCGAGACGGAGCATGTGCTTTTGGTGCAAGTTCCAAGTCCGTATGTTTACGAGTACTTGGAGCAGTATTACGTAGGACTGTTAAGTAAAGTACTCGCTCGTGTCTTCGGTACGGATGTGAAATTGAACTATCGTATCGTGACGGTCAAGGCGCAGCATAATGTGACGACGACTGTCGAGAGTGAAGGCCCTTCAGAGATTCAGATGCCAAGGGGATCAAACAAGGCTCCCACGACACTTGATGCCGCTACCCCACAACAGTTGAATCCGCAGCTTGATGCGAAGAAGACCTTCCAGAACTTCATAGAGGGCGATTCCAACAAACTGCCTCGGACAGTGGGACTTTCTATTGCTGAGCATCCGGGCAAGACCACATTCAATCCTTTCTTCATCTACGGACCTTCTGGTTGTGGAAAGACGCATCTGATCAATGCCATCGGGGTGCGTTGTAAGGAGACTTATCCGCAGAAACGGGTTCTTTATGTGTCCGCTCGTCTGTTCCAGGTGCAATTCACTGACTCAGTGCGCCACAATACGACAAATGACTTCATTAATTTCTATCAGTCGATAGATGTGCTGATAGTCGATGATATACAGGAGTGGATGAACTCGCCAAAGACATTGGATACTTTTTTCCATATCTTTAATCATCTGTTCCGTATGGGACGGCAGATTATCCTTGCCAGTGACCGACCGCCTGTTGATCTTGAAGGAATGAAAGACCGTCTGCTCACTCGCTTTGCTTGTGGTCTGATTGCAGAGTTGGAGAAGCCGAATGTACAGTTGTGCGTCGACATTCTCCATGCCAAATGTCGTCGTGATGGCCTGAAGATTCCTGAAGACGTCATCGATTATATTGCCCAGACTGCCAATGGCAGTGTACGCGATCTGGAAGGTGTGGTGAACTCGCTGATGGCTTATTCCATCGTCTACAACAGCAATATTGACATGCGACTGGCTGAGCGTATCATCAAGCGTGCTGTCAAGGTGGATAATCATCCGCTGACTGTTGATGACATCTTGGATAAGGTTTGCAGTCACTATAATGTCGAGCAGCGCTCGGTCTTCAGTAAGAGCCGTAAGCGTAGTCTGGTGCAGGTGCGTCAGGTGTCGATGTATCTGGCTCAGAAGTACACCAAGATGCCTGCTGGCCGTATTGGACAGCTCATTGGAAACCGCGACCATTCTACAGTCATTCATAGCTGTAATGCCATCGAGCAGCGGCTGAAGATTGACAAGACATTCCAGGATGAGATTTCCAGCATCGAGAACTCCTTTAAGCTGAAAAATTAATTATTTTTGTTTATAGTTCACAGTTTATAGTTTATAGCTGAATACTTTTTTAGGCAGCATAAGCTATTATGCAATTGTCTTATGGCTTGCAAGGTAATCAACTATAAACTATAAACAGTAAACAATAAACTATAAACAGTAAACTATAGATATATGCTTGCTCCGGCGATAATCCATCTGCCGGGCTGTTCTACAAGTCCGTAGTCATGGTAGCTGGTGTCGAAGAGGTTGTTCGCCTCTACGTATACCTTCCATTTCGTTTCTTGCCATGTCAGTCGGGTGTCTACAATGGCGTATGGCTTGTAGGCGCAGACCTGATTGCTAAAGTCGGTATAGCTACCCACGCGGTCTTGCCAACGGCAATCTAGGCCAAGGCTCAGGTGCTTTATGATAGGCAGACGGGCGCTGGCCACAAGTTTATGCCGTAGGTATTCGAGGGCATATTGTGATACGATACCTCCCTCCTGCTCCTTGTCTTGATTGATATAACTATAACTGACAGATAGTTGTGAGTGGCGAATATCAAGCTTGGCCAAGGCCTCGATTCCGATGCTGTTAACCGTGGCGTGGTTAACACTCTCCCATACAGCCTCGCTGCCTTTACTGGTATCCATAATCCAGTCGACCATGTTCCTCCCATGATGATGCCAGAAGGTAGATTGAAAGGTGAAGGGGGTATAGTGGAATGTGAACCCTGCCTCTAGCGCACTCATCTCCTCCGGTTTCAAGTGGGGGTCGGCACTGTAGCCCTGAAGTTTGTAATACATCTCTGTAAATGACGGCATGCGGAGTGAGGTGTTGTAGCTTGCATGGAGGGTCCATCTTGGGTGTGGTCGATAACTGATGTCTACACCGGGATAGATCGACATGTTCATATTGCTCCATGTGTTTTTTACAGCCACAAAACCAGCTGATATTGTCAGATTATTTAGAAGAATATTGTGCTCCAGGTATCCGCTGATGTTCGTCCGGTTTATACCAAGTGTGTAGTCGCGGTCGGTGCCACTGATATGATGTGTCTGCGAAAGTGGCTCGCCAAGGTTCCCACTGACGAGATCCTCATTTCGTACCTCTGCACCGAAGGCCGTCCTGTTCATGATGTGCTCTGGATTGCTCGTTTTCCAGTCGAAGTAACTGCTAAGACTGACACCGTACACATCCGTGCGGTTATAGTTGAATTTCATCTTTTCCGCTTGTCCTCGGTAACCCTCATAGCGGTCTCGGTTCTGGTTCCAATAGATACTGCCACTAAGGTGCAGCTGTCCGCGCTTGCTTTCGCCTTGTATGGCAGTGTAAAATTTAGTCGTATGTTCGTACTGGTCGTCAGCCTGCCATTTCGGAGAGGCGTAGAAGGTGCTTGATCCCCATCCTTTGTCAGCGATGCCGGCGTGCCAGCATAGTTTCAGGTATTCGTCTTCGTACTGGCCCTGATAGAATCCCTTACCGCCCTTGAAATCTGTGTTCAGTGTGCCACTTTTCGAACGGCTCCAACCGTCACTGCGGCTGTAGTTAGCCGATACCGAGTGGCTCGTGGACTGCGTTGTACGACTTGAAGAGGGAGAGAACCTCATTCCTACATGTGCATAGCCATAGGAGCCGCCTTCTGCCTGTATCTGGAGTGACGAGTCGTTCCTCCTTCTGCCATGGTCTGTCACGATGTTGATGGCGCCGACCAGTGACGAGGTGCCATAAATCCGACCGGCTGGCCCCTCAAGAACCTCAATGCGGACGATGTCGTTGAGGTCGACAGGCAGGTCCATCGCATTATGTCCTGTCTGTGGGTCGCAGATGTTGATGCCGTTGAGTAAGAGGATGATCTGCTCAGAGGTACCGCCCCGGATGGAGATGTCTGTCTGGGCACCGACGGCTCCTCGTTGCCTGACGTCTACGCCGACAGCATACTTCAATAAGTCGTTAATACTTTGTACTGGCGCCAGGGCAATGGCCTGGCGGTCCAGTACAGTTACCATTTTCGCAGCCTGACTCTTGGTCAGGGGCGCCCTCGAACCGGTCACACTGACCTCCTCGAGCATCATCTCACGTGCAGTTGTCATGGTTGTAGAGTCTGTCACGACTGGTTGAGTCGAGACACTCTCAGCGGAGGCGTAAGTCAGCGTGGCTACCGAGAGCACGCTGCATATCACCTCCTTACCTAGACAACTGAACAGCGAGTAGCCCTTGTTCCCGAACTGACGGAACACGAGCACCTGGCGCTTGTTGAATGTTGGTTTGTACATGATGTTGTAAAACTTTTAAAACCTAACTATTTGTTAAGCGGCTGCAAAGGTACGGTTTTTATTCCGAACTACCAAATACTTGAAGGATGCTTTTAGGAAAGAATTGCTATACCAAATGGCTAAAAAAACGAATCAATATCTTGTATTTAGGTTAAATTAGGTTAAACGATGGGTGTCTATAGGACAAAAACTTGTAAGGTTAATATATAATGTGTATTTTTGTGGTTGATTAATCATTAATAGTTTTGAAAATATTTATTTGGATAAGGTGCTTAGCGTTTGCGGTCTTGTGCGTTTTTACAAGTCAATTCGCTTATGGACAACATCAAGTTGCCCTTCGAAATAATATCCTCTATGATGCCACTTTGACACCAAACATTGGTATGGAGGTAGGTCTTGACTCTGTTTGGAGTGTTGGCGTCAATGTCGGTCTGAATGCCTGGGATATCGACAAAGAGAAGAATAAGAAGTGGCGTCATGTGCTGGTGAGCCCTTTTACAAGGAAATATTTTAGCCTGAAACGTGACTCTGTTGAAACAGTCCGTCGTGCCCAATATCTAGAGGCCGACCTGATTTACAGTCATTTTAACGTCGGTAATACAAAGATACCCTTTGGATTGTACAAGTCGGTGCAAGACCGTCGTCTTCAAGGTGACCTAATTGCTCTTGGAGGAAAATATGGTTACTCGTGGATTCTCTCACGAAACTGGTATGTTGAGGCTGAGGCGGGGGTAGCTGTTGGTTATGCGTGGTTCAAAGAGTACGATTGTCCTGTCTGTGGATCGTTCCTCGGTAACGATAATCGTATCTTTCTCTTGCCCCAGTTAGGGATTAACGTGGTTTACATCATTAATTGAGAAATAATATGAAAGTTTTCCAAATATGAAGAATCGTTTCAAGTATGCCATGATGGGTGTGATGGCACTCATGGGCGCAGTTTTTTCGGGATGTTCCTCTGAAGAAGAGGTGGCTGCCAATCCTGACTACGACCCCGAGTCGGGAAGTGTCAAGACGGAGTTCGTCATTAACGTGACACAACCACAGGAACGGACTCGCCAGTCGAGTGAGGTGGTAGGTAATGGTGCTTTCCAGGGTATTAACGACATGTATTTGTTCTGTTTCGACAGTGCTCCCGGTGCAAGCAGCACGATCGAGGCCGGTCGTTCTATTCCCTTGGATGAATATGAGAAGCCGCTGCCTTCTCATGCTGCAGGAACGCCAAACTCTAGTAAGGTCTACTCCCTTCACATCCCTACGGGGACGAAGAATTTCCTGTTCTATGGCACGGCTAACGACCAGTCCAAGAGCGGAAAGCCTGGCTATTACGGGAAGTTGGAAAAGAACTATTCAAGTACTATTATTGGTGTGAATGATATTTCCTTCAACTTGGCTAACCGGATTGAGAATGGCTCAGACTTCACAGCGCCGCAGGCAACTTTGCTGGGTATCCTGAATGGCATCGTCGGTGTAGAGATAACCACACCCGAGGCGGTGAAGTGGTCTACGACCAACACTTCGGCGGTAGGTGATCTGGCTTCTCTCGGTCAGACCTATGATAAGTTTGTCAGTCAGAGTAAAGGAGAAGATGTACGTCAGGGATCGGCAACAGCCATCAAGAATATGGTCGGTGACCTGTTTGTTGTTATCAATGAAATTTATACCAATACCGGTAATGCTACAGCCAAAGCTTTGTCGGAGGCAATCTTGAAGAAGATAGCCGAAAATTTCGAGGTGACCGTTTCTGGCACTCCCGCTTCCTATAGCTGGGGGGACAGCTATAAGGCAGGAACTTCTGTGACGGTGACGGGTTATCCGCATGTCCTTGGTGTTCCTGATGGCTGTGCGGCCTTGGATTTCAATAAGGCTACGGGAGAGTTTGTATATAAGAATGGTGACGCAACTTTGTCGAGTGTGGCAGTAAAATATAGTGATGTGACCTATCCAGCGGAGTTGGCCTATTACTGTAACTCCAGCCTTTGGCAATCATCTGTGTCTAAGGAGGCTGCATCTTATCCAACATCGGCGGCAGAGTGGGCGAAGGCAGATAACTGGACAAACAGTAGCTGGAACAATAATCCAGTTTCACCTTCTACTCGTGCTGTGGCTATGAAAGAGAACATCACCTATGGCGTTTCTCAATTAAAGGCCATCATTAAGCGAAATGCTGAGAACACCTTCTCCGATAATGCCATGGCCATCAATGGCACTGAATCTGACAATGTGTTCAGCGGTAGCGGCGAGAATGCCATCTCGTTCTCTGTGTCGGGAATCCTTATCGGCGGACAACCTGATGTCGCTCAGTTTGAGTATCTCCCCAAGACGACTTCCTTTAATAAAGTGATTTATGATCCTTTTGTCGATCCGGGTACGGCCAATTCATTGCCGGCAACAGATAATGACAAGCAGGTGACAAGCTATACACTTGTGCTTGACAACTTTAACCTTGGTGAGACTCAGTCCAAGGTATACGTCGCCTTGGAGTTGACTACCGATCAGGATTTCTATGGTTTGAGCGGCTTCATTAAGGCTGGTCAGAAGTTCTACCTGATAGGTGAACTCGACCCGACCTCGACATCATTGGATCCTGTGGACTGGGCCAAGCAGACAAGTTTCGAGTATGGTGATACTGGCTATGGCAAGGATCGCGTGTTTATTCGTGATGCTGTCACCACAGCCACTTTTACGATTGGCACGACAGCCCTTCAGAGAGCCTATTCGACCATTCCTGATCTCCGCTCGACACAGATGCTCTTCGGACTCTCCGTAGACTTGGAGTGGAAGGCTGGACTGAACTTTAACGTGGTAATTGAGTGATATGAGACGTTGGAGCATAGTCATAGCCTTCGGGGTAGCTGTCGCAGTGATGGTCTCTGGTTGCTCAGTGATTGACGATGATCTGAGCGATTGTGGCGAAGAGCTGGAACTGGACTACGACCTGCACTTGGTGACCAATATGTCTATCGAGCTTCAGAATGAGCTCGACAGAAAGGCTGATGCCAATCTGTTGAAGGCACTTCGTGACTATCTCGCTCCTGTCTTTACCGACTATGCCCATGATTTAGACCTCTCGTTCTATGATACACAGGGCGATTCAGCCCAGCTGCACCATGAGCGGCATATCATGGATGCCAACGAGTTGAGTTATAAACTCTATCTGCCTCGTCGTTATTATATGCACACGGCAGTTGCTAACGTGGAGGATAATAAGTCTGTCTCGTATGAGGGGACGGAGAGATGCCATCAAGCCTCGTTCCGTCAGGCGGCTACAGACACCGTCGTCACTCACAAGACGGGGCTCTTCACGGCTCGTCAGCCGATGCAGTTGTCGGGTGGAGCCAGTAAGACGTTTTTCATACATCTCTACATGGCGAACTGTGCTGCAGCCTTGGTTCTCGACACCAGCGCAGCCTCATTTAGTGGTATTAAAGTGGTGTCTACGGGGTTTGCCTCACATTTTAATATAGCTGACAGTACTTATGTATATGCTGCCAATCCTCCTATCGTGAAGACTGACAGAATCGAGACTGGTAGTGACGGTCAGTTGTGTTTTTGTACCGTGAACTTCCCGTCGCAAGAGTTGTCGGCAGTAGCCACTCGGAATATCATCGAGACGGAAGCACCTTTCGTGTCTCTCGATGCTGACAGGGCTTTATGGCAGTTTAGAGTGTATGTGACCCTCCCTGACGGAAAGGTGACAGAGAGTATTCTCGGCGTTAGGAAGCCGCTCCGTGCTGGACAACTGAAGATTATCCGAGCCCGTGTCTATGCCAATGGTGGACTTGAGCCTGACGACCAGAATGTGGGCGTTAGCGTTACCCTCGACTGGAATGAGGCAGGGCATCATCATGTGCCGCTTTAGGAGGTGAGAGAAAAAAGTCAAATGTAAGAAATGAAGAAAGAGGTATTCATAGCAATAATCGTGATGTTGGCAGTCTTTACGGGGTGTGCCGACCATGACGAGTTGGTGGATAATGATGCCAGCGACATGCCTGTTGCCGTGAATCTCGCCTTCTCCATGCCCACCGCTTCAAAGAGCATGACCCGTATGGCTGATAGCGTTGTTCAGACGACTCCAGACTGCTATCGAGGCTTAAAAGAGGTACGTATTATACCTTTTAAAGTAACGGGATTAATCGGAAGTGAAAACCTCCCATTTGTCTATGATGTCGCTGGCGGTGACGAATCCGGACGGGTGTCTGGCAAGCCTTCAGCTCTCACACCTTCGGCTTATTACTATTATCCTGATTGCCCTTTCTGGTCAGGCACAACTTCTGTGCTGTTCTATGCCCGTGGTGCTAACTCCGTCAAAGTGGGGGTGGATGCCATTCCTGCTACCGACAAGACCTATTACGGTTCTACTGTTACAAACTATATGGATGTCAGCAGCCCAGCTCAAATCCAGTTCAGCCCAGAACAGATTCTGCAAACTACGGATGTTCATAGCAGGGCACAGGCTTTGGCAGACTATCTCACTGCTATCGCAAGCACGACAGGATGGTCTGTTTCCGAGGATCCGAAGCTGAAAGCACTCTATAAGGATTTCATCCATCAGGATGATAATAGGAACAATGCAGTCATTGGTGGTTCGTCTGCCTGTGTCAGGGCCTTTGTCGAAGAACTATACCGGGAGGCAGGCAAGCAGGAGACTGCCGATGCCGCAGCTACAGCAGTGGCTGCCGCTATCCGTAATAATATCCAAGCCGGTGCTTCCGTCGACGATCAGGGCAAGGTGACGCTGACAAACTGGAATGGAACCGAACTGACTGGCTATCCTGCGGTGATAGGACTGCCTGATGGCGCCGCTGCCTTGAAGTGGAACGGAAAGGCTTTCGAGTCACATACCCAGACATCTGTCGAGACATCCATTACGAGCCTCGACCACTTTGCCTACCCTGCAGAACTCTGTTATTACGGCAATAGTACCATCAAGACCTCCAGCGAAGATGTGGACAAAACGGTTTATCAGAATGCGACAACATGGAGCGAGGTGCTCGGTAATTATAAGGCTGGGACGGTGATTACCTCCGCCACAAAGTCGGCTGCGATGGTGTCGCCTGTCCAGTATGGTGTGGCACAGCTGAGTGTCAGACTGAAGCAGGTTGTGGCCGCCCCCTTTCTTGATGCCAATGGTGATATAGTGAGCTTTGCCGATAACTATTATCCTCTGACGGCAGTTATTGTGGGCGGGCAGTATCCTGTGGGCTTCGACTTCAGGCCGGAGACAGTCCAGTCCTGGCCGGAAGGAGAGACAGAGTCGGAGAAGATGACCGACAAAATGCTCTTTGTCTATGACCCGCAGGTGAAGACGGACAAGTCTGCCGGTACGGCAGGCTATTACTGTCTGAGCAGTTCTGGTGATACTGGCACGGCCAACACACTTGTATTGCAGACGTATGAGAAGAAGAACGTGAGGGTGGTCCTTGAGTTCGAGAATCGGAGCGACAAGAAGTTTATGGGACACGACGGCATCGTCTACCCTGGTACGAAGTTCTACCTGTTAGGCGAGGTGAATCCGGCAATGGGTACTAATACGTCGCCAGATAGTAAGAACCGTGTGTTCACTCAGGATTTCACGACGACGTTCGATGTTCAAGTGGAGAGCTTCAAGGGTGCTTATAACGTTATGCCCGACCTCTTAGCACCTCGGATGGAGATAGGTGTGAAGGTTGTTAATTGGGAGACGATTCGCCCCACTACGGTGGAGCTTCAGAAATAAATAGAGATGAAGATACAAAAGAGATATAGATGGTTGTTGTCTGGCGCCCTGCTCTTGCTGCCGGTGCTGTTGCTATTTATGGCCTGCAGCAGCGACGAGACTGTGGATGAGCCAAAGCTCAATATCTATGTCTATGCACCGGAACAACCGGCAATAACACGTAGCGAGATTGTTCCTACAGAACCGGAGGCAAAGATTTACAACTTGCAGATATGGGTGTTCCGAAGCAGCGACCCGACAAAGTTGGTGGCCAGTCTCACGCTAAGGAAAGAAGAGGAGCTGCAAGGCTTGAACGAGAACAAGAGTGCCTCGTATAGTATCGCCCTTGCCGACAGGAGCTTCGCTGAGCGGCCAGAACCGGTAGACATCTATGTGATGGCTAACGTGATTGATAACAATGGTACAAACTATCTCGAGCCTATCAACAATAGTGCAGACCTGAATAAGGCTGCCTTTGATGGTGGTCACTTCTTCAGCTATACAAAATCTCCCTATCAGGCTGTTACCACGATTCCTGTCGGCAGAGGTGTTCCCATGTCGGGTGTGGCCCGTGGCAAGAGTGTTGTCGATAGGAACAACGTCCTTCATATCAACGATGCGAACCTGACGCTGGTGCGTACCGTATCAAAGATCCGTTTCGTGTTCTCTTCTCTGGAAGAGGAAGGCGTGGAACGGGTCCTTGTCGATGGTATCAAACTGAACAAAGACCTGTTGTATTCCAAGGAGCGCTTCTTCCTCGATGGCGACCATCCTAACTATTGGGTCGAGGGCTCTGCCTTTAACGAGGAGGTGCTGTTGGTGGCTGGCGACCGGGTGAATCCGATTATTCAGAACACCGATCCCACCAAGTATGCTTATAGCAGTAGCATGGCGGATGATGACTATGAGACTCTCATCAATGAAGGCATCCAGAATGGTGAACTGACAGAGTTTGGGCCTGTCTATCTGCCTGAGAGTGACAAACGGCTGTCTGGCACCATCTCCTTCCGCTTTAACAACGACAAGCAGCTGTCCGCTTCTTTCTCTATGGCAAACGGTGACTTCCGGCGTAATCAGACATGGATCGTCTACGCCTATTACTTAGGTTCATCTAAACTTGAGGTCAACACCGTCAAGGTGGTGGACTGGGAAGACGTGCCTGGGACGCCGGATCATGATATACATAATTGGTAATGATAAAGATGAAGTACAGATATTGGCTATTCCTCCTGGCAGCTCTGCTGCTCACAGCCTGTTCAAAGGATTCCGACCAGGCTGTTGATCCAGGTGATGTGCCTGTTCCTGGTTCTAATCCCACGCCCTCGCCCGGTGCAGGCGAGAGTCGGTTGTGGGTGGCATCCGTCACCCGGGCCTTGGCCGACGATCAAGTCTATGATGCTGCCACCGCTTATACCACCCATGCCCCTGTACATATATTCCTGATGTCTGGCACTGATGATCAGGCTATTACCCTGAGTCGAGAGGGACAGTTCGTGTTTGACCCTAACGCTACTCCCCAGTGGTCCTCAACCATTGGCCTGAAAGAACAGTATAACTGTATCTATGGCTATTCACCGGCTTCAGCTGCCAAGGCGTCCATCAGCTATCCCAGCGGTGCAACCTCCTATAAGAATGGGGCGGTGCTCACCCTGACAAATGTCGGTGCGGCCTCGGGAAGCGACCTTTGCGTCGTGGTTGGCATGAGGCATGGGGCCACCATGGCAGAAACGGCAGAGACACCTGAGAGAGGACAGTTCTACTTCGTGAGGAATGCGTCGTCCAACTACGTCAGTCTGTTGCTCGACCATATCTTCTCTCGTATCGATTTCAAGATAAGCCTGGGCACAGCCTACAGCGAGCTGCGCCGTATCAAGATCAAGAAGCTGGAGCTGCTGTCGGCTTACGAGCTGACGAGTGTGACGGTGCCGTTGACTGCCAACACCACCGATGCCAGTCCCATCGGGGATATCACCTATACCACCAGGGCATTGGCTGACGGACACTCGTCAGGAGTGCTCTATGACTTTACGGCTGATGCTGACAATCCTACTGGCAAGGAAATCGCTGTCGATGGTACGGTGTTCCAGGGATTCTTTGCGCCGGATGAAAGCAAGTTGATTGCTAAAGGTCTTTCATTAGTTTGCATTTATGATGTATATAATATAAAAGGTACGCGTGTGCGAGAGAACTGTGTGTCGGCGAACAGTCTGACAGGACTGACGGCTTTGACGACGCTAACACGTGGCAAACGGACGACGGTCAGCCTGACCGTAGAGCCTACATATCTCTACCAGCTCTCCGAGGATGAACTCGATAATCCGGGCATAAAGATTGATAACTGAAGATTGGACGTTTAACTATGATAAAAGGGATTTTACATAAGATAGACAGACAGACGGCATTGAAGCGGTTGCTATTGTGCATTGCATTGTTCAGTGCCCCATGTTCAATGTTCAATGTTTTTGCGCAGATCACCATCGGCGGTAATGTCTATGGCGGTGGCAATGCCGGTGCCACGGAAGGACAAACGAAGGTTGTCGTCCGTGCCGGTGAAATCCAAGGCGAGGTCTATGGCGGTGCCCGTCAGGCTGACGTTAAAGGCTCTGCTTTCGTCAATATCGACGGTGAGCATATGAGTGGCGACATCCTCATCAACCGTGTGTTTGGCGGTAACGATATCTCCGGCACCATCGGCTCGTCGGAGACATTACAGACGACCGTGCCTACAGAGTTGACACATGCGGCGGACTACGGTATCACAAATGAAAACACATATAATGCCTATGTGCTGACGACACCCGAACGAACCCAGACCGCGACGACAGGTGAGGGTGATGCTGCTACGACGACCACCACAAAACCTTACGGCATTTTCATCGGACAGCTCTTCGGCGGCGGTAATGGTGACTACGACTATACAAAAGAGGAGTTTGCCGGCAAGAGTGCGCCCAACCTAGTCAAAACCTACCTGGAGTTGAGAGGCGGTACCATCGCCTACGTCTATGGTGGCGGCAACAACGCGACAGTGACCGAGGCCACGGATATTTGTATCGACAATGGCGCTGGTGTGACGACATCTATTCCTGCCAGTGCCAGCGGCACGGCAGAAAACAAGTTGCGTGACTTGGAACGCCTTAAGACTATGGGTATAGCCGTTCTCGGGGATGTCGTAGAGCGGGATCTCTATCATTTCTCCCGTGTCTTCGGTGGAAACAACAAAGCTGAGATGAAGATCCGCCCCACCTGGCACCTGCTGAAAGGTAATATCGAGAACCTCTATAGTGGTGGCAACGAGGGAGACATGACAAGTCCCGAAGGCCTGGTGCTTCAGATTGACAAAGGTTCGGAGATCATGGTCCACAATGTCTATGGCGGTTGCCGAAAGGCAGATGTCCGTCCGTTGTATGCCGATGGGACTGATGTGCCTAATGCTGACATCAAACTGAATCCCAATCCGAACAACATCCCTGCAGGCTTCTCTGCCCGTACTCGTATCCTTGGTGGAAATATCACCAATGTCTATGGCGGTAACGATATCTCAGGAAATGTCTATGGCGGTAATACTGTCGGCATCTTCACCACCATCCACGGCGATGTCTATGGCGGTGGCAACGGCTCGTACCCCTATACCGACAATGCGGCACTAAAAGACCATGACTATTATCGCGACTATTATTATGATCCGGGCGATAACTCCGTAGAGGCCCTTAACAATCATCGTCCCAATGCTGAACAGGTATCAATCCTGCTTAGGGGTACAGAGGCGGAGCCCGTTTTTGTGGAGGGTGCCGTCTATGTAGGTGGTAACAGCGCCTCGCTCCAGAAGCTCACAGACATCCCCAACCGTCAGGCACATGTCAAGATTGGCTCGTATGTGACGGTAGACAAGGTGTTCCTCGGCAACAATGGTGAAAACATGGTGAAGAGCAATGTTGCTGACGATGCGAACGACATCGGCGAGGGCGTGCTGCGCACCTTTGCCAACACGACGATTGCTGGCTCTAAGTTCAATTCGATAGACCTGACGGATGCCAGCCTCTTTGCCAAGTACATGGAGGGCTGTGCCATGAAGTTGATGCCTGGTGTGCTCTTCGAGTCCAAAGCCAATGGAGCCCCCTATGACTATGAACACTACTCTAGTCAGTTTGGCTCCTTCTACTTCGGCGGCAATGTCGGAAGCATGATGACCGACGGACTGACCGACATATTGCTCGACGATAATGTTATTATATATAATAAGGTGGTGGGTGGCTGTAACAAGGCCGATGTTGATGCCACTGAATTCAATGCCGCCTTTAAGGGGGGACTTCTTGGCAGTCCTGACGCTAACGGAGATAAGTTGAAACTTACCTTTGCCGGACTGAAGGTCCAGCCTAAGCGGTGGAAGAATCCCGACGATCTGACCCAGGGTCTGGTGTGGAACACTTACATCGGAGATACCCCTGTCGATGCGCCGACAGACCTGCCCAGTGGCGGCACGTCTTCTGTTAACGACAAGAACCGTCGCTTGAAGGGGGGCAACGTCTATGGTGGCTGCTATGAGTCGGGTCATGTGAACGGCAATGTGATCATCAACCTGAACAAGTCACTGGTAGACCGCCAGGGCGACTTCGCCATCTTCGACCAGGTGGAGAAGGACGAGGGCGAGGCCAAGCTCTACCATAATAGTGTCAATGGTGAGGAATACCAGTATACGATTACCAAACGTAACTCCGGTGTCATCCTCGACGAGCAGGGTATGGACGTGCTGGGTGCCGCACTCAATGTCTTCGGCGGTGGCTATGGTAAGTCCTCCGAGATATGGGGTACCACCACCATCAACCTCAACGGCGGCTATACCTTCCAAATATTCGGCGGCGGTGAGCTGGGACCTGTCGGCAATCCGAGCGATACCAACACGGCTGACTATGATACGAAGTACAGCACCTACATCAATTTGAACGGAGCTGTCGCTGGCGTGGCAAGGGATGCTGAGGGCGACAGTGAGGAGATGGCTGAGGCTGAGTTCATCTATGGCGGTGGTTTCGAGGGACTTGTCTACGGCAGCACCCACATCCACCTCGGCAACGGTCGAATCTTCAACTCCTTTGCCGGTGCATGCAATGCCGATATCCTCGGACACACCGAGACCTATGTGGGCAGTTGGACTGACAAGGCTGGTCGTACCGTGACAGGCTTCCCATGGATTCGTGACCATGTCTATGGCGGTAACGACCTCGGTGGGCATGTTCTTGGTAGCAAAAGCTTCGTCAGCCAAGTCAGCGACGTGGCTCTGCCGAAGGTGTATGGCTATAGTGCTTCCAACGCCACTCCCGATGTCCTGACGGCCTCCGCCTATATGGAGTACAATCAGGGGCGTGTGGAGAATATCTTTGGTGGTTGTTACGGCGACTACGACTATAGCAACGCTGCTTATAGCCGTCGTGTCGGCGAGAAGAAGCCGCACATGGACAATGCCTTCGTCAACATCCGCCCGTTCCGTCATAATAGCAATGTCATCAAGAAGGTGTTCGGTGCCGGACAGGGCTATACCGGCGACCGCGACGGCGATAAGATGCAGAATCGCAGTTATGTGCTTATTGACATCCCGCAGGGCATGGACAACTTCCGTGGCACCGAGGTCTTTGGCGCTGGTGCCTACGATGGTCTGGGCATGGCCTTCACGCCTACTGAGGCAAAGGCTAACCCCGACAATGCCACTGCTGTTGTCGATCTTGTCCGCGGACAGATCAGCGCAGCCTATGGCGGTAGCTTCAACGAGGGCGTCACCCGTCGTACCATGGTCAACGTACCTGTTGGCTCGACCATCCATCTGGACAAGATATTCGGTGGAGCCTATGGTAATATCGTCAATAATCCGTGTGATGTCTATGAGAGCAATGTGAACTACCGCAGTTCCGATGCTTTGGTGTCGACCGTCTATGGTGGCAACAACAGTGTGCGCCGCACTGTCTATGCCAAGGTGAACGTCTCCTCAGAGGTGTGGTCTGACAAGGCGAAAGGCTATATGGGAACGGTCTATGGTGCCGGCTTCGGCCCGAACACCTGGGCAGAATACACCGAGATCAACCTCGAGCGGGGCGCCATGGTCTATGAGGTCTATGGCGGTGGTCAGCAGGGAACGGTGCAGAGTGCCGGCAGTATCGATAAGTATATGGAGTGGAACCCGGTAGCGACAGCCTGGAACTTTGGCGACTACTACCACTACGGGGATAACTATTTCGGTAACACCCTAACCAACCTTGACAATGACTTGGTGAGGAGGGCAGAGCTTGATGTCAGGGCTAACCCGACCTATAAGTACAATACCAACGTCATCATCAACGAGGGTGCCACCGTGACCAACTACGTCTATGGTGGTGGCTATGGTAGTACGGCCGCAGTGACCGGCTCTACCTATGTGGCTCTCCTGGGCGGTACGGTGATGAAGGATATCTATGGCTCCGGTACCAGCGGTTCTGTGTCGGATACACACGATGCTAAGACCTTCAAGGCCAGTACCAATATCTATATAAAAGGTGGCACGGTGCGTAATGTCTATGGCGGCGGCTGGCGTGGTCATGTGGGTCGGCACGACGGACTCATCAGCGACATCGCCAATAATGCCAACGATATCTTCGGTGAGGCGAATGTCGTCATCGGCGATGTCGGCGGCAGCAGCTTCTTTAATGGCGTTCCAGCCGTTACCCGCAATGTCTATGGCGGTGGTGAAGGCGGTGCCATCTTCGGCACGGCCAACGTCACGGTCAACAATGGCTATATCGGTTACCGTTATGTGAACGGTGAGTATGTTGAGGAACTCGACGATGTCGAGGTTGGCGACAACCAGCTCGACGAGGGCGGTAACGTGTTTGGTGGCGGCTATGTGGCCAACAGTTATGTCGACTCCACCAATGTAGTGATGTGGGGCGGCACCGTCCGCGGCGGACTGTATGGCGGCGGTGAGATCGGCCCTGTAGGGCGTGGCACGGTTCTGGCAGGTGCGCCCGAAGGACTGCACAGCAATGGTAAAGCCCAGATCTATATGCCTGGTGCAACCCAGGTGATTCTCTATAATGGTCATGTCATGCGTGACGTGTTCGGCGGTGGCCGCGGCTTCGACAACTGGGGCGGGGAGGGCTATATGACGGCCGAGGAGAAGAATACCATGGACCTCAGTTCGAAGGGTTTCGTCTTCGGCAGCACCGATGTCCGTATCCGTGGCGGTGAAGTGGGAACAGTGGCCAATGTGGCGAAGGGCTATGGCAACGTCTTTGGTGGCGGTAACGTAGGACTGGTTTATAGTGGTACGGGCGTGAAGCATGGAGACCGCGGCTCGCAGGCCATATCAGAGCTGTCCAAGGGATTGCCTGTCACTGGCGGCGGCTATTACTATAAGACGTGGTATCCTAATGAGGCCGACCGTGACAAGTGTGAGCTGAGTCTCGACTGTAATGTCGTCGTGGAGCCCTACGCCCTGGTGACCTCCGCAAGCGGCATCTCCCTCGGCGACAAGACATTCCGGCAGGGAGAGTATGTGCCCACAGACTACCTGAACCTGTTACAGGATAAGAACCATGACAGCCGATGGAATCTCATCGATTATGAGTCGGGTGTCACCATCCATAATGCTGTCTTCGCTGGTGGAAATATCACCACGGGTAGCGACCAGGTGTCGGCCAGCACCTCTACCGTCTTTGGAAATGTGACGGCAGCCCTGCGCGATGTCTACAACCGCGACCTCATCACTCTCGGCACAGAGCATGTGGGTGGCCTTTACGGTGATGGTAACCTGACGTTCGTCGATGGTTGGCGCGAGCTGCATGTTAGTAACTATGGTACCGACTACTACAGCACTGATGAGACCATCACCAAGGAGACCTACAACAGCATGAGCGACCGTGAGCGCGCCTACTTCGTACTGAACTACCGTGTGAAGGAGGGCATGACTGTCAAGGATAAGTACAATGAGTCTCATAGTGCCGGATGGCGTGTGACCTCCGACGAGTTTAAAGACCTTTTCGAGGACACGGAGTTCATCGGCGAAGATGGCACGCCCAACATGGCTTACTTTGATGAGCTCGGCTTCTGCTCTATCTACGCCGGTCGTCTGCTGAACACCATCCAGCGTTGCGACATGGCAGCCATCTGGGGTAGTCGTATCGTGCTCCAGGGTGCCCGCGACCGTGTGCCGGAGAAGGCCGACTACACACGCTATACCATCAACCGTGTGGGAGAACTGTCGCTTAATCAGCAGAAGTCTTCGATTGATGGCGATGATACCACCCACGGAAACTACTTCGGTATCTACAGTGTCGTGAACTACCTGGGTAACCTCACCAGCGACGTGTTCTTCACCCATGAGGATGTCTCTGGTTCAGGCTACTCATCTATCCGTACCACCAACAGTGCCAATCCCAACAACCAGGCGGATGGCACCACCACCTACTATGATTGGAAGATAAACCATGCAGGCAAGTCCAACCGCAACAATGCCACCAGTCCTAACAAGGTCTGCCTGGCATCGGGCGTCTATCTGGAAATTATCCGCGAGGAGAGTGAAAAGTCTGGCAAGACCGAGTGGGGGCTCATCACCGGCGTTGTCGAACTCGACCTCATCGACGTGAAGACCGGTCTTGGTGGCGGCTATGTCTATGCCCGTAACCAGCACGGTATCAAGTCCTGGCACAGGGATTGGGAGAAAGTGAACCTGTCTCCCTACAACCTTACGGCCCGTACCTATAAGCGATTCACATATACTGATAGTAGTGAGTCTGATCTCAGAGAGGCGGAGACATCGGGTAACTTCGTCCACAACACCAAGCAGATTGTCGACGACTGCTATCCTAACATCAATGCCTACGTCAAGACCAATTCGCCCTATTCGGAGGCCCACTACTGGTATATCAAGGGCTCTGTCTACGTCTACGACCAGTATATCTCTGCCTATACCGGCTCTGCCAACGCTTATGCCGAGACGGTGAACATCCCGCTCACCATCTCTGCTGCCTCGCACGGCAGGATGACGCTGCGCGAGGTCCAGCCCAACCGCTATGCTTATTATAATAATGAGGGAGCACCCCTTGGCAATGAGGGCAGTGTCATCATCAACGACATCACCTACAAGGCTGGCGATCCTATCGACTACTGGACCTACCAGTCGCTCTCGGCCGTCGACCAGTCACGCTTCGTGGATGAGGTATATACCACGATTGCCGAGTGTAAGATCGGCGATACCACCTATCCGGAGGGCACTATCCTGTTGCCGTCGGATTACGAGAAGCTGAGAAACACGGCACCGAAGGAGGTGGTCGATGAGGACGACGCCGAGGCTGTTCCTGCTGTCTATCATGTCGAGCAGGGTAAGGATGTGGCGTTTGATTTCGTGTTCCGCCCGGCTAACAACATCGGTCACGACACGGGTTATGTGCTTACCTACGATGTGAACAACCCATCCGTTTGGAGCGACTATTACACCAAGGTAGATGGCGGTACTGGTAAGACCATCAGCTTAGATGCCTACAACGCACTGAGCGATGAAGAGAAGCAAAACTATATCGTCGGTCCTACCTACACGCCGTTGTCGGGCGGTGTCTATGGCCAGCGTAAATACAATCATGGTGAGATCATCGCCAAGCATGTCGTCGATGACTATCCTGCCACGCTCGTCACTGGTCGTGACGACCAGGCCGTGGTTGAAGAGGCTTACGTCGTTACCAAGGAGCTGACCACCTCGAACAAGACCGGCACCGAGCAGCATCTCTATCCGGGAACGCCTGTGGTCCAGTCTGCCTATACGGCTGCTCAGTGGTCTGCCTTGTCTGCAAGCCTTTCGAAGGCGACGGTATGTACTACCACGCTGGAGATGCCAAGTGGCGATCCTGTCTTTGCTGGCAGCTTGTTGTCTGTCGCCGAGGTGAATAGCTTGAAGCAGACCTTGAAGGCTGCCAACACGACGTGGACTGATGCCGAGCTGGACAAGTATCTGAAGAACTATCTCGACGATGCCTACTACTGCTCAGAGGAAGGCCTCTATGGCGGTTCCTTCTTCGAGGCCGGCAAGTCGTACAGTGCCCTGAAGGCATGGTGTTCGCTGACTGACGAAGACCGCACGAAGTTCCGTTATAACTATGACGGACTCGACCTCTTCATCGATCCGACCTATGGTGGCGGCTACGGCAACAAGGTGCAGTACGACGGCTACATGCCGGGCAGCTCCATGTCGTCGACCACCCCGCAGTATACCGGCAGCACAACGCTCACTCCGAAGCTCTACTCTCCAGCCCAGCCCGTCGACTATGAGGCGGAGTACACTGGTGGCGACGGTGTCAACGACCTTACCTATATCGATGAGAAAGGAAAGTCGGTGACGGTACGCCGCGGCTATGACAACCGACTCAAGCGGGCTGCCTTCGAGGATATTCCTAACGAGCGCATCCACTGGGCTCCTGTCATCATCCAGGATCCCGGCACGTATTACGTGGTTAAGGAGGCATTCATCAGCGGTGATATCCCCTATACCGTCGGACAAGTGATCGACTCGAAGGTGTACAGCTCATTGAGTGCTGACAAGAAGAGGTACAACATCGACCCGATAGTGATCAAGGAGAGTGATGTCTCTGAAACTGGCGAGGCTCTCCACCTCTACTATTGCCGTGAGGCCTACACCATCAATGAGAATGGCGAAGGCAAGCCTGTCACCACCCTGGGCATCAAGAGCGGCTCCACCGTCTCTACCTATGGCATAGGCGATGTGGTGCCGACGGGTGTCCTCATCAATGAAGCCACGTATCAGACGCTGGTGAACAAACAGGCGGGCTTCGTCATCCATGGCATGTCGCCAGAGGAGACCACCACGCTCTATGTCGCCCGCCAGTCGGACATCTACAACCTCCAGAAGGAGAAGATCATCACCGTCATCTACCTCTATGAGTATGAGGAGAGCGACGAGACGGGTAACAATATCACGCCTGTCAGTGAGCGTCATATCGTCAATATCCACATCAACTTCGAGAGTGGTGTGCCTGAGATAGGACCGCTGAGCAAGCCGTCTACCGTGATACCTGGTACCACCGTGGGTCTGAAGATCCCGACCGTCACGCCGGGTGCTTTCGAGATCACCAGTTCGGGATGGGAGATCTTCACGAATGAGGATGATGCTGAGCTGCATGTCAACGGACAGCCCTACCAGAACAACAATACCCCGATGTACTGGTATCAGAACAACTACTGGGTGGCCTACTATGCGCAGACCTATCTGGGCAAGACCTACTCGAACCCGGTACAGTTCTCCGTGGCCAACTACCACGACCTGAAGAAGGTGATGGACGACAAGCAGAACCACTACTTCATCGATCATAAGGATGTAGACCGTGCACCGAAGATCTATCTCAACGACTACAAGGTGGTCGACGAGAACGGTCAGGAGACGGCCGACAGCCAGAACGGTCTCGACCTGCTGAAGGATCTCTACGACCTGAGTCGTCTCAACAGTACGTCGACAGGCGTCACCAATGGTGTCGTCACCGCCGATGGCAGTCTGAATGGCCACTCGCTGATGGATGACCGTGTGAAGGATGCCAAGGGCCTGGAGTTCTTCCTCCATACGAACATCGACCACAGCGGCTCGGCATGGACGCCGATAGCAGCGGTGTCTGACAATGCGGACAACGGCTGCTTCGAGGGTACGCTCCACGGTGAGGGATACTACCTCAGCGGCATGACGAACTCATTGTTCGGACGCCTCTGTGGATCGGTCTATAACCTTGGCGTCATGGGCTCGTTCACCTCTGCCGGTGTGGCAGATACTGGCGACGGCTACGTGGCCAACTGCTGGGTGAAGACTACCGGCACGCCTGCTGAAGGTGTGAAGGCCGTCTTCGGCAACCCGTCGGCTGTCGATGGCAGCAAGCAGCTGTTCAATAGTTACTATCCCGAGACGAACGCCTTCGCTGCCGGCGATGCACAGAAGATGCCGGAGAAGGCCTTCTACAATGGCGAGGTGGCCTACAACCTGAACGGCTATTATTTATATAAGAGGTATTACGACCACAACAGCACCGACTTCGGCACGACGCCACAGTCATACAGCTACTTTGTCGAGGAAACCGCTGTCGATGCCGCCGATGGCAGTGCCACGACGTCGTTTGTGAAGAAGGACGGCAAGTACGGTACCGACTTCACGAAGTTCACCTACGTTGAGGACCGTTATGCCGATGGTGACTTCTACTATGCCGACGGTGTCATCCCCGAGGGCGTGAACCAGCGGGAGTACATCGATGAGCAGGCAGAGGATATTGTGAAGCACTACTATCCGTTGTGGCCGGATGACTATCTGTTCTTCGGACAGACGCTGAACTACGGTCATGTTGAGGGCTACAACCATCAGGATGTGCCGTCGACTATCGCGAAGAGCGATACACGTCTGGTGACCTCTGAGTCGGGCAACCGTGTCTACCGTGCACCGGCATACTTCAAGAACAGCGTGATGCAGAAGGTTCACTTCAACCCGTATGCCATCTTCGCTACCTCGAAGTTTGAAGATCCTGCCACCGTCGCCCATAAGGACCTGACGGCCATTGACTTCACGGGCTACAACGATGTGACGAAGGGCTACAAGAAGGGACTCGTTGCCAACAGCGACGGCTCTTCACACTTCTTCCCGCCGTTGCTCGACGAGGCAGGTCTGACGGGCTTCCACAATGTCGACCTGACGCAGAACCTGCTCGTCTACTCGCCTGACCAGCAGACGAACCAGGCCACGTACGACGTGCTCGACAACTACCTCGACGACATTGCCTGCGTGGAGGAGGCCGACGACGAGACGACTGCCGACATCGACGAGTCGCTCTACCGCAGGGTCGGTGCCGTGAAGCCTGCTGACGTCATGGGTGTCAAGGGTCATCTGGTTGTGGCTACGGGCAACGCCTATGTCACCGACCGCGACCACTTCCTCGTAGACCGTCAGGACTTCAATGCACCGATAGCTTACACCTTCGGCGCAGAGAACCGTATGTGGTACCAGCGTACGCCGGATAACTATGTCGACGAGAAGAGTGGGTGGGAGGCAGTGAGCCTGCCGTTCAGCGCCGAGCTGGTGACCACCCAGACGAAGGGTGAGATCAGCCACTTCTACGACGGCAGCACCACAGGCCATGAGTACTGGCTGCGCGAGTTCAAGGGCGGTGCGGTATCGAGCACCGATGCCAGCACCTTCGTGGCAAACTTCAACAAGCCGGCTGCCGGCACGGCAAAGAAGTATTACACGAACACGTTCCTCTGGGACTACTACTATAGTTACGACACCTATCTGGATAAGAACACCGACGAGTATCAGAAGACGTACTATCAGGACGAGCATGTCTACAGCGGCTATCCTTACAATGCTGCGGGTACGGCTTATATCGTGGGATTCCCAGGCAGCCGTTACTATGAGTTCGACCTCAGCGGACAGTTCGTGCCGCAGTACACCCATAAGGGAGACCTTGGTGCGCTCGACGCTCAGACCGTCACCTTCGCCTCGGCGACGGGAGCCTTCGTAGCCGTCAGCGACGGTGAACTGAAGAGCGCCACGGCCAATGGCTACAATTTCGTGCCGAACTACCTGAACACCACACTGTCGGCGGCTGCCGGCTACGTGCTCAACGGTGAGGGTAGCAGTTTCGACAAGAGCACCACCGATGCTGTGGTCGGTGCCTTCAGACCGTACTTCACAAAGGCTTATGGCGGAACCCGTACCGTGGGCTCGGATGTCGTGGAGCACATCGTCTTTGGCAGCGACAGCGGCACAGGTATCAGCCAGCAGGGTGATCCGTCGAATGGCCTCGACGGCACATTGAAGATATACGCCAAGAAGCGCACGATCATCGTGGAGTCGTCGCTGAACCATACTGCCGAGGTGAGCATCTACACGCCTGCCGGCATCAAGGTGGCCTCGTTCGCCGTCAAGGCCGGTGAGACCGTCGAGACGCAGGCCGCTGTCGGTGGTGTCTACATCGTCCAGGGCAATGCCAACAAGGTCTACACCAGGAAACTGATCGTCCGCTGAAGCCAAAACGTGAACAGAGCAATGGGATTATTATTAATATAGGAAATGCAGGGTTCCAGTCTGCCCGTAATGGAGAGTACGTCGACAAGTCGGAGCTGATAGGCGTGGTGAAAAGTACGCTCAATTCCGAGCATCGGTTCAGTTGCGTCATCCGCTGCCGACGCTTCGGCAAGTCGATGGCAGTCAAGATGCTCTATGCCTACTGCGACCGCGAATCAAAGTAGCATTCCTGTAAGATAGGACGATGTTGATTGATTCTTAGAATACTATTATATTTATATGAAGAAAATATTACTGACCTTATTGGCTATTTGTCTCTTGCCGCTCGGATTGCTGGCAGGAGCTGGCGACGTGAATGGTGACGGCAAGGTGGATGTGGCTGACCTTGTGGATTTGATAAACTATCGTAGAGGACAGGCTTCTGAGCATTTCAACCTTGAAGCTGCTGATGCGAATCATGACGGCACGGTAGATGACAAAGACATCGAAGCGCTTGCTGGTCAGTTAGTGAATGGTGAGGATGCCGACTTCGAGATGGTCGTCGAAATGAGGGATGGTACTGTCTATACGATTCCCATTACCAAAGACTATCCGATTCTGCGATACGAAACAGATGTCCTAAATATCGCAACATCTTCTGAACAGACTTTTGTAAGGCGTCAAGAAGTAAAGCGCATCCTTACACGTGAGTATTCTGGCAACACCTTTCTGCCACCTTCTTTAGTTTCGGGAGATGAGACGGATTCTTATGCCGGCCAGCGTATCAGCATCAAACAGACTACAGGTGATAGTCTTTCATACTATTTTTCTGATTGTGCAGGAAGTTTCAGGCCCGTGGTTAAAGACGGGAAAATTGTGTGGTCTTTCAATCATTGGATATATAAATTAAATGAAAAGGAACATTACAGTTATGCTGATCACGAAGAAGAAGTGTTCCAGGTGGAAGATGTGGAAAGTGTAAAATTTCTGTCTAAAGAAGAGGAGATTGGTGCAGTTCGCAAAGCCTTGACAGATTTTTATTATGCAATGGATGGTGATAACTGGATTAATAATGACAACTGGTGTACAGACAAACCAATTAGTGAATGGTATGGTGTGTGGATGGATACAGATACACGTGTAGGATTGTTGAATTTATCAGATAATGGCTTAAAAGGGAATATCCATGAGAGTCTTTTAAGAGTTGGACCATTACGTGAATTACATTTTTCGGAATATATGAATCGGGGAATTTCTGGAACTATTCCATCTTCTTTAGCACGTATGGTAGATTTAGAAGTTATCCGTTTGAATTATTGTGGACTATCTGGAACTATTCCTGCTTTTATGAGCAAATTTCCCCATCTCCGCTATCTATTCTTGAATAACAATGAGTTTGAAGGTCCGCTGCCTGAACAATTAATTCTTGAATTAGCAGATAAACAAAAGGAGAGGCCTACAGAGTTTCGTTTCTCGATAAGTGACAATCACTTTAGCGGCAAAGTTCCAGAAAGTATTGCAAAGCACGAACTATTTAGCGAGTTTTGGCCAGAGGTACTCATTCAAGATGGTAAAATGGATTTTTCTGACCTGAAAATCCCTGCACCAGTAGGTGAAATAAAACTCATCGATGGTAGTGTGTTAGATTTGGCCGAAACATATAAAAACAACAAATACACTCTTCTTTATGTATGGGGATGGTGGTGTCCTTGGTCTGAATTATTTAACCAAATGCTAATACCTGCATACAACCAATATAAGGATAAAGGTTTGGAGATTATCGGATTTCATTCTCAGCAAAATGATGGGTTGGTTGACTATATGAAAGATCATAATATTCCTTGGAAGAATTGTTGGGAGAATGAAACGACTTATAATCTCATTGTATCTGGCCTTACCCCAGAAGTACATTTAGTTGACCAAAATGGCAATATTGTCTTTACGAGCCTCATGGATGACAAAGGTGGTGATATGAGAAATACTTTATATCGGGATAATCTCTTCTCTTATTTAGAAGAGCATCTTGGACCAATAGACTATAATTTCTATACCTCCACAGACTATTCCCGTGATGGCGAGGTAACCACCTTGCAGGAAGCAACGATGGGGCAGGGTGTTGACTTGGTATTTATTGGTGAAGGATTTACCGATCAGGCGATGGATGATGGAACGTTTGACCAACGAATGTCTGAGGCTTTGGAGCAGTTTTTTGCATTTGAGCCATATACTTCACTGTGCGACCGTTTTAATGTATATGCCGTGAAGGCCATATCGCCTAATGCAGAATTCTTTGGAGCAAATGTTCATCATGCTATTGACGAGGACATTTCCAAGGCTTTGGAATATGCCTCCAAAGTTCCTAACCTGAAAGAAGGGCGCCCGATGTATGTCAATGTGGTTTACAATCAAGCAAGTGGTGGACGAAGCTATTGCATGATGATGGAGGACAATTCATACGTCTGCTTTGCTATGGATGGTATAACCAATGTACTTAATCATGAGGCAGGCGGACACGGCATAGGAAAGCTCTTAGATGAATATGTGGAGCAGGGAAATGAAAGTCAGACGCTCCCTGAAGAAAATAAGGCAGAGATGGAGAGCAAATGGATAACCCTCGGCTGGGGTGCAAATGTCGATTGGAGTTCTGATCCATCTGAAGTGAAGTGGTCGAAGTTCATCAATGATCCCCGCTACGTCGGCGAAAAGATTGGTGTCTATGAAGGCAGCAATCTCTACCAGTTTGGCGCCTACCGTCCTAGTGAGAACAGTATGATGCGATACAACGATATGCCGTTCAACGCACCGAGCCGCGAGGCTATCTATAAGCGGGTGATGCAGGAGTCGGAGGGCGACGGTTGGACGTATGACTATGAGACCTTCGTGGCCTTCGACGGTGCTGGACGCCAGCAGTTCGTCGATGCACTTACTAATGCAAGCCGTGCTAGTTCAAGAGGAGATAGGCCTGGCGGTTCTAAGGCCCAGCGGCAAATCAAAACTCGTCCGCCAGTGTTCCTCAAGGGCACCTGGCGCGATGCCTTGAAACGGAAATAAACAAAGACAGAGGCTGTTTTTAATGATATACTGGATAGTTATGAAGAAATTGTTTCTCACATCATTGATGCTCCTTGCAGGTATGTTTACCATGAAAGCGGAGCAAGTGTCAAGGCAGGAGGCTTTGCAGATTGCAAGGCAATTCATGCCAGGCAAACAGTTTGTTGAAACGAAGAGCCAATCCCGTTCCAGCTCTGGATCTGGGAGTGATGCTTTTTATATTTTTAATGCAGAGGACAAAAATGGTTTCGTAATAGTATCTGGAGATGACAGAATGCCGGAGATATTGGGTTATTCAGACCATGGAAAGATTGATGAGGAGTCAGTGCCATGTGGCTTGAAATGGTTGTTGGGCCTTTATGAGGAGATGGCAAAAAACATTGCGACATGTAATAGTCAACCTGCGAGAAGTCGAGCAAGTACTGTTAAAGCCCCCATTGCCCCATTTGTAACTACCACTTGGGGACAGGATTCACCATATAATGCTATGTGTCCTGAATACAATGGAGAACGTTGCCCTACGGGATGTGTGGCAACGGCAATGGCTCAAGTTGTTAACTATTGCCGCTGGCCAAAAGAACCGACGGCCAGCGTGCCTTGGTATACGACAGGAATGGGTATCGATTTGGAAGACCTTAATCCTGTCCAGTTTGACTGGGACAATATGACAAATGATTATATAGCACGCTTGATGCGCTATTGTGGTCAGTCTATATTAACAGACTATACACCATGGTACTCAAGCGCTCAACCTCCAGCGGTTCAGGAGGCTCTTGTAAATGTGTTTGGGTATTCTCAGGCTACACATTATGTAAAGCATGCTAATTATGATGAGTCCGAGTGGGAGGATCTGCTTTATCAAGAACTTGCAGAGCACCGTCCTGTTCTTTATGATGGCTACGCAGATGTAGGTCATGCATTTGTCCTCCATGGATATGACTCAGGGCGTTTCTATGTGAATTGGGGATGGAATGGAGATGAAGATGGCTATTTCCTTTTGACAGGATTGAACACCAGTGCAGGAACTTATGGTTCGGATCAGGGGGCTACTATAGGAATATGCCCTCCAACGAATAATAATCGGCCTATGGTCGTTGTAAAGTCCGTCTCATCGACCAATACTAAATTTACGCCAAGAGGAGATGATGGGAATATTATTGACAATCAGGTTGGTTGTACATTGGTGAGTGACCTATCAGAACAGGAAACCATGCAGATAGGCCTTGCACTTTACAGCAATGAGACTTTCCAGAAAATATTAAGTTGGGAGAATCATGATTTCTCTGTTGGCGAGACCTATCAATATAACGCCACTTTTAACCTTGAGAATACAGCCAACGGCACCTACCGCATAATGGCTGTCTGGCGTCACTCTGAGAGTGAAAGTTGGCAGACTGATGCTAATGCTTCTGAAAACTATCTGGAGATAACACTTGATGACGAGCGGATGAGAATGCGTACATTCCCAATGAGTATGGACGAAAGGCTGACGGAAGAGGTTGTTGTAACCATCGACGGACTTACCTATTGCCTCAAGACGGTGAATTCTTTAAGGCTTGCTACTGTGATGAATGAGAAGAAACATAAACCTTCGGGGGACGTCTATATACCTGATGATGTTGAGTATAATGGCGTTCAGTATCATGTGTATGATGCGGAGTATGAGGCCTTCGACAATTGTCCGAACTTGACATCATTGTCAACATCAATGACGAGGTTTCATGGCTTAAACAGTTGTAAGAACCTTATCAGGCTTGAACTGCGTGAAGGAGTGACTTTCATGGATAGTGGGGTCGAAGGATGCCAAAAATTGGAATCTATAGAGTTACCTAAATCTGTTGTTTATGTCAGTCAAGTTTCCGCATCCTCTACCATCAAGACTATTAGGTTCAAGAATCCCAACTCCTTCGAATATCAGATGTCTTTCGGTTATCCTGAAGAATGGATTACTGCACTGACTGACATCTATTTCGCATCTCCTTTTGCGCCCGAACTAGGCCTGAGTGCCATAGACGGTTTTTTTCCCGTTAACTCTCATGTGACGATTCATGTGCCCCAAGGTGCAAAGGCTAACTACGAGGCAGGCGGATGGAAGGGCTGGAACATAGTGGAAGACCAGCAGTTGCCAACAGAGCAGTCTATTGAATGTGGTTACTGTGCGGGTTCAGAATTTTCTCCATTTAGTAGGGTATATGATAGTGGAAATAATAATAATGAATTTGCCATTCGTTTTCTTCCTGACATGCTTGCACCATTTGTCGGGAAGACGATTAATTTGATTCGTTTTAATCCTGGGTTTACAGCTGACTATGTGTTTATTTCATCACCAGGAACAGATTATATCGTTAAACAAGCTGTTACAGGAATAGAAAGTGGAAGGACATGGACATGGTTTGACGTTTTCTTGTCTGAGCCATATACCATCACAGGAGATACACTCTATATAGGATGGGGAGCTAATGCTCAACATATGACATGTGCTTACCCCGTTGTTAATGAGGACCTGACAAACGAGGGATATTGGCATCGGGTCATGGGTACAGATACAAGTAATGAGATGAGTCCTGGGGTATGGGAAAATCTTGCTGAGGAATACTTCTATCGTCCAATCGGTTTAAAGTTCTATGTCTCTTCCTCTGGCGAAGACCCACTTAACGACCTGGCTATAAACAAAGCCTCGGTGACAAGTAAAGGTGGTGGCCAATATACTTTCAAAGCCAAGGTGACAAACCGTTCTCCGAAGACGGTCCACAATTATACGGTGGCATGGGATATTGACGGTAATGTCAAAGGTGAAAAGACTTTCCAAACATCACTTGTTAATGATCAGTCTGAGACTATTACGTTTGATGTCTCTTCTCAGCTCGACGGTAAAAACCATCGTTTCAACTACACCATCACCAGCGTTAATGACCATTCTGATGATGTGGCATTCAACAGTTCGGGCTCTGTCCGTTTTATAGCAGCCAAGACGGTATTCCCACGAAAGGTTGTGATGGAGGAAGGTACTTCATCAGAGTGTGGTTCATGTGTAAGGGGGTATGCAATTACTGACCATCTGTTAGAAGATTATCCAGACAATTTCATACCAATCTATATACATAATTATGGTGAAATGAATACTGAGAACTATGAATCTGTTATTGACAAATTCATCATGCTGCCAAATGGTTTAGTAAATCGTATCTATATCACTGAAGGGATGCATTACAACCAAGTTATGGAGACATTTGAACGGCAAAACCTATTGTCTGAAGCCAAGATACTTCCTTCAGCTACTTTTGCGGCGGATGACAGTTCTTCTGTAGCGGTGACAACAGAATGTTTGTTTGGATTCACCGATTCGGATGGCTCTGCATATAAGATTGCATATGTTGTCATAGAAGACAACGTGGGCCCGTATATGCAATCCAATTATGATTATTCTAATCCGTCAGCTGCTCACGACGATTCGGATTACTTGGATGGTTGGGTTCATAAAGAGCCTCAAGTGAAAATGCTCTATAATAATGTAGCACGTTCCATTGTTGGGGGAATTAATGGTGTCGAGGGTAGTGTCCCCTCTATCATTAAGGAAGGGGAGACATACAAATATACCTACTGTTTCAAGCTACCAGACAATATTCAGTCAAAGAAGAATGTTAGTATAGTTACACTCTTGATTGATGAGACAAACGGCGAGATTGTCAATGCAGAACGAGCGCCAATCGAGGGTGTGAAGATTTACGATGCCAATGGTGACGATAAAGTGGACGATCAGGATATAGTTGACGTGAAGAATGACATCATGGGCAATCCGACATCAACGGGGACATTTGACAAGAGTGCTGCAGACGTAAATAACGATGGCGTCGTAAATGCCTTAGACATTGTCCTCATGATAAAAATCCTTAATAGTCATTAAGAAAGTCTTTTATTTGTTCTGCAGATAGAAGTCGCTACGGAGCTGGCAGTAATGCCAGCCCCTTGTTGTATCTTGTTTGTAACTGCTACAAGCCTGACTGCAGGAACTGGAACAGGCCCATGAAGCGGATGCCCTTGTCGTCGGTATACTCAGCAATATCGCTGCCAACGATGACAACCTTTCTGAAACTGTCGTCAATCCTCAGGAGCGAGTTGAGTTCTTGCTGCCGCTTTTCTTCATCATCGAGTGTAAAGGCTGACTGGATGTAATATTTGTCAGTGCCGACAGCGTAGAACTTCCTGATGCTTTCAAAGTACTTATATGAAGTGGCCGCCGAATATCTGTTCGGCGGCCACTTCTCGCAGTGATAGTGATGGTTGTTATTGCTGGCTGACCTTCACGTCGCTCACGGTGATGGTGCCACCGTAGTTGTTGATGCTCCAGCAGTTCTTCTGGATGCCGTAGATACGCTGGGTATAGGCACAGACATCATTGATATACATCGTCAGGACCGAGTTGTCGGTATAGATGTCGATGTTGTATGTGTTGTCTGCCGGGCGCTCGAACCAGTAGCCGTCGATGCCCTCGATGAATCCCTTGCCGGCAGCACCCTCCTGCTCGAAGTTCACCTTCCGGTGGTTTTCATCCTCAGGATTGACAACCATGGTGTAATACCTGTCGGAGTCTGTACCGCGGACGAAGGAGATGCCGAACTTATCCCAGTTGTTGCTGGTCTTCACGGTCAGCGAGATATGGTTGGCCGTCGCCAGTCTGCTGTAGAGGGCGTAGGCCCCGTCGCCACTGAGTGTGCCGTTGTTGTATCCATTCGATTCCATGACTGTAGCGTTGACAGCCGTGCTGTATTTCGCTGCCAATGCCGGAACGGCACCAAGCGTCAGTGTGCCGTCGGCGTGCTGGATCAGTTTGTGGCATACCAGTGCTCCGCTCCAGTTGGGCTCGTTACCGTCGCCGGCTCCTACGTTGATATTCTTCTCGTGGATGTCTGCACCCGAACGGAATGGGCACCATCCCCAGATGTAACGGTCCGTGCCGTCAGAGGCTGTCTTGCCGGCATAGAAAGCCCGGCTGTCGAGTACGCCCTCATGACCGTCGGCAGGCCATTTGGGACCGTCGTTGAAACAGTTCTTCAGTTCCTCATAGGTCGGGGCCACCATGTACTTCACCTTGCGGCTCCAACTGGTGCGGAAACTCTCGCTGTAGACCATATACCAGTAGTTGCCCATCTTGAAGATGTCGGGACATTCGAGCATACGGTCCCAGATCATCCTGAAGTGGCCTACGTGCTCCCAGTTGTTCATGTCGCCTGACTTGAATTCTGCAAAGACGGGGTCGCCGCCATTGACAGGATAGGTGGAGATGACCATGTGGTAGAGGTTGTCGTCGGCCATGAAGATCTGCGGATCGCGGAAGTCATTGGCAGAGTAGCCGTAGTCCGGGCCATTGAGCGTCCAGAGGTCGTCTTTAGTCCAGGTCTTGAAGTCGGTCGATGTGGCGCGCATCACTACTTCACGGTTTCTGCAGTTCCCGTTGTGACCGGTATAATAGATATAATAGGTGCCGTCTTTCTCATAGGCGCAGCCAGTACCGATGGCAGCATCCTGCTGATAGTCGTTGCTGCCGAAGGGCAGGATCTCGCCCAGCGACTCGTAGTTGGCTCCGTCCTTGGTGGTGACAGCCCAGATGGGGTGGAAGCGGAAGGTCATGTTGTTGATGAACTCCTGCAGATAGAGCACCTTGAAGTCGCCGGCCTTCTGGTCAAAGAATGGCATGGGGTCGCCGATGCGTCCTACAGCCGGTGTGTAATACGTGCCGAAGCCCTGGTCGTCTGTCGGGGCGAAGAATGTGGTCGTGCCGTTCCAGTCCTTAGCGGGGTCGCCGCTGAACGTTTCGTCGCTGCATGCCGTCAGCGCAGAGGCTGACAGCATGAGTGCGAATACTGAATATATCTTTGTCTTCATATTTCTTTTGATTTTTATTTGGTAAGATAATCAAATGCATTGAGTATTATCTGGCCCATGTTGTCGTGATAGTTCGATGTGTAAGGCGTGGGAGAGTTCCAGTCGAAGAGGCCTGAGCCGAGGCAGATGATACCACCCTTGCCGAACTCACCGCCGGCGCCCTTCAGTTCCCACGACGACACGCTGTTGTCGCCACCGAGAGCACGTCCGCCGGTCTTGGCCTCGAAGGCATCCTTACCGCCCTGGTAGGTATCCCAGAATCCGTACTGCGACGTGGTGTTGCAGATCGTATATCCGTTATCCAGTGTGTAGACGGCATTGTCGGCGGCACCGGGATAGGTCTTCAACCCGTTCCACAGCGGGTGAGTGATGTCGTAGGCATAGAAGTGCCAGGGGTCTTCACCCATCAGGTCGGAGCCTTCGCCGCCTCCGCCACCCCACACATTGTTGGGGTAGGCATCCTCAGGCATGGCACCCAGGGCGATGGCATAGTTGACGGCCGAACGTCCCAGCACGAAGCCCACGCCGCGCTGCCAGAGTTCCTTCATCTTCGGCAGTGCCGTCATCGCGCCGCTCTCTGCCTCGGCAAAACCGTTGTAGTTGCCGTATGAAGAGCAGTGACGGTGGAAGAATATCAGTCTGCACTTGTCGAGTGAGATGTTCCCGCTGGCGATGTCGCTCCATGAGGCGTAGGCGGCACTCTCTATGTTACCCGTGAGCCACTTGGCTGCAGCCTTCTCCTCATCGTTCAGCAGTTCGATGTTCTCTGCCTCGCCCACGAAGATGGCTACTGGGTCGGCTATCAGTGTGACGTACACTGTATAGACTGTGGTGGCGGTGTTGTCGGTCAGGGTGATCTGGAAAGGTTCCGTGAAGTTGGCCTTAGTACCGCTGGCAGGACTGCAGGTGGCATCCTCACTGCACTCCACCTCGAAGGCGGCATTGCTCAGGTCTATGCCGCTGTTGGCCATCACGCTGACCGTGATCGTCTTATCCTGCTGGTTGATGGCACCTTTCACTCCTTCCAGGATGAAGAGTGACATCAGTGCCTCGTCATTGCGCACGCTGACCTGATAGTCCATCACCAGGTCGCCGTTGGCGATATGCAGGGTCCGGTCTCCGTCGAAGTTAATGCGGTCGCCCACCTTCATGTTGGTCTGGGCACCGGGCGAGACCGTCAGGCTGGTGATCTCCATGTTGCTCTTCTGGTCAAAGTCGGCAGGCACCTTCACCTTCACCAGTCGTTTCTCTGTGCTGATAGTGGCCTCATACTGTCCGTTGAGCACGAACTTCTCCACGAGGCATGATCCGCTCACGTCGATGCTGCCCGTATGGTCGTCGGAACACGATGCAAGGCCGAGGGCCACGAACGTGAAGAGGCAGTTGATATAATGTTGGAGTTTCATATATTTTTATTTTTTTAGAGTTATTTTTTTTGGAGTTATCGGGAGTTATCGGGAGTTAATGGGAGTTATCGGACGTTACCTTATCGGGTAGGGTTCAGGGCGTAGGGAACATTTGTCCGTTAACTCCCGCGCCTTGGGCGCTAACTACCGCTAACTCCTATTTACTCCTATCAACTTTTCGCATGTGCGAAAGTTAAAACGTTACCACTGTCCGCAGTTCTGCGTGTAGTGTCCGTTTGAGGCGGCCATCTGCTCGTAAGGCACGGGCAGATACTCGTTCTTGTTGGCCGTAAACTGCGATCCGCTCAGGAAGTTCATCTTCTCACTCTCCGTCGTATAGTACTTGTTGAGCACCGTAGCGGCATCACCCCAGCGTACCAGGTCGAAGAAGCGCTCACTCTCCATAGCCAGTTCCAGCCGGCGCTCCATCTTCACGATCTTCATCGCTTCTTCCTTGGAATACGTGCCGCTGTACTTGCCCACTGCATAGTGGACACCATATTTATTGGGATAGTTCGATACGATACTGTTGGTAGCCATACCGGCGGCACGTTCGCGCACCTGGTTCACCAAGGCGATGGCTTCAGCAGTCTGTCCCAACTGTGCCAGCGCCTCGGCACGCATCAGCAGCACGTCGGCATAGCGGAAGACAATCCGGTTCATCGAACTGGCCCACTGCGAGTCGCACAGATACAGGTAACTGTCGGTCAGGGCAGGGTCTACGTTCTGCTTCAGCGATACGAAGTATCCGAAGGTACCGCCCGAACGGCTCCAGGCATTGCTCTCTGCTATCATGAAGCCGGTGTTGAACATATAGGGAGTGCCGGGCACGCCTACTGTGACGAACAGACGGGGATCGACGGTCTGGCTGCTGCCCACGACATAGTCTACATCGGCAAAGTTGTCGAGCATAGGCAGTCCGTCGCTGTTGGTACGGTAAGCATCCACCAGATTGTGCGACGGCTTGTAGAAATCGCAGCCAGAGTCGTGGACCTTGGGGATACAGGGTACAATCAGACGGTTTGAGAAGTTCAGGTTGCCGTACACGGTTCCGTCGTTCCTGGAGTACTGGATGGCCCACAGGCTCTCCTTGCCGTTCTCGTACTGCTCTTCAGGACGGAAATTGTTGTGCAGGTCTGATTCCAGGCCGTAGCCGTTGTAGAGAGAGGCATTCGTATATTCCACCACTTTCTGCAGGTCGGCATCGTTGATACCCGTCACCTGGTTGGTGTTGGCATCGTCCTGACGATAGGCCTTATAGAGATACACCTTGGCCAGGAAAGCGGCACAGGCGGCCTTTGTGGGACGGCCCTTGTCTGCCTGCGTCACAGGCAGTACGGCGTAGGCATCCTCCAGGTCGTTGATGATCTGCTGCCAGCCCTCATCGTTGGTATATTCGGTGTTCGAGAGGTTGTTATAATCCTCTTCCTCCATGTTAGGCTTGTTCACGAACGGGATCTTCTTGAACAGGCGCTTCAGTTGGAAGTGGCCGTAAGCGCGCAGGAACTTCATCTCGGCCGTACGCTGCCGGATGGTGGCATTCTCCTGGTCGGCACTCGACAGAATATCGAGCGACAGCGATACACGCGACAGATAGTTATACATCTTGGTCCAGATCGAACTGAAGGGCCAGTCAGTAGTCATCACACCCGTACTCTTCTCTAAGCGGTGGAAGGGTTCACCGTCGGAGAAGTCTGAACCGCCCACGTAGGCATCGTCAGAGCGGACGTCATAGTTCCAGAGCGAGAACGAGGCGTTCATGTCCTCGATGGTCACCAGTCCGGCATAAGCCGAGATCAGCACGTTGTCGATATATTCGGCGTTCTTCACCTCGTCCTGGGTCAGTGTTGCCTGCGGCACTTGCTCGTCAAGGAAGTTTGAGCAGGATATGAAGAGGAAGGTGGAAAGTGGAAAGAGGAAAGAGGAAAGTCTCACCGCTACCTTATTATATATATTAGTCATCATATGTATCAATTATCTGTTTCAGTTATCAATTAGAATGAGACGTTGAGTCCGAAAGTAAGGTTGAGAGGGATAGGATAGTTGAATCCCGGGTTCTCAGGATCGGCACCGGTGAACTTGCCGCTCTTGATGGTCAGCAGGTTCTGGGCTGAGGCATAGAGGCGTATGCGGTCCAGGTGCAACTTGTCTGTCAGTTGCTTCGGCATGTTGTAACCCAGTTGGATGGTACGCAACTTGGCATACGACCCGTTCTCGATGAAGTAGGAAGACACGCGTCCCTCGTTGTTGGTGTCCGAGGTGGTGAGCGCGGGTATGTCGCTGCCGGGGTTGGCCGGGCTCCAGGCATCCAGCACACGGACGCCCTTGTTCAGATAGGGCACGTTGATGGCAGAGTTGGCCCAGAAGTCGGTCTGTGACTTATAGCCGCGACAGTCTACGTCGACACCCTGCACGCCTTGCCAGAACATCGTCATGTCCCAGTTCTTGTACTGCAGATAGATGTTGAGTCCCCAGGTAAAGGCGGGGGTGGGGTCATAGATCCAGTCCTGGTCGGCCTCGGTGATGATGCCGTCGCCGTTCAGGTCCTTATAGCGGATGCGCCCCAGGCCGGCTCCTTCCTGCACGGCGTGGTTGTCTATCTCCTCCTGACTCTTGAAGATGCCGTCGTAGATGTAGCCTACCTGCGAGAACATGGGGTGGCCGACAACGCTCTTGATGCCGTTGCCGCCGTACTTGCCGTTGGCGGCAACCGTCTCTGGCAACTTCGTGATCTCGTTCGTGTATTTACTCAGGTTGCCGTTGATGTCCCACGAGAAGCCGTTCTCCAGACTGTGGCGGTAGCCGATGCTCAGTTCCCAGCCGTTGTTCTTCACCTCACCGGCGTTGATCCACCGGCCGGAGCCCTCACCCATGGCACCGATGCCCTCCATGAAGAGCAGGATGTCGGTGGTCTTCTTGTTGAACCAGTCGAAACTTCCGTAGACCTCGTTTCCGAGAAGGGCGAAGTCGATACCGATGTTATGCTGCGTGGTGGTCTCCCACTTGATGTCGTCGTTGCCTCGCTGGTTGCGGACGTAGCCGTTCAGCAGGTCATAGCCGCCGTTCGTTCCGGCGATGTCGTAGGAGGAACCAGCCTGTCCGCTGCCCCAGAGACCTGTGGATACGACAGACTTATAGAGCGTGTAACGGGCAGTGTTGGAGATCTCCTGGTTACCGGTCTGTCCCCATGAGTAGCGCAGTTTCAGGTTGTCGAGCCAGCCCTTGGTGCTCTCCATGAACTTCTCCTGCGAGATGCGCCATCCGGCACTGACGGAGGGGAAAGTACCATACTGGTTGTTGGTACCGAACCGGCTCGACCCGTCGCGACGGATCGTGAACGAGGCCAGGTACTTGTCGTCGTAGTTGTAATTCACCTTGCCGAAGTACGACACGAGTGAGAAGCCGTCGCCGAAACCCTCGGCCAACTGGCGGCCGGCACCTGCCGAAGGCCACATGTAGTCGGTGTTCAGGATGGCCAGTTCGTAACGCTTGGCACTGTTCATCTTATAGTCCTGACGGTTCACCTCAGTACCGATCATGGCATCACCGCGGTGCTTGCCTATTTCCAGGTTGTAGGTGGCGATGGCGTTCCACATCCAGCGCATGGTGTGCTCCTGCTTGCCTTCGACGGCCGTGTCGGTGCGCATCACCTTACCGTTGGCGATGGGGTAGGTGAAGAAGCGCTGCTCCTTCTGGGTGTAGTCCATACCCAGGGTGGTGCGGATCATGAAGTTCTTGAACGGCGTCACGCTCAGGTGTACGTCGCCGAACATACGCCACTGGGTGTATTCGTTGTCCTTCGCATTGTCGATCATGCTCAGCGGATTCTCGCGCTCTGAGTAGGCTCCCAGGGCCTGGGCGTATTTGCCGTTCTCGGCATAGATGGGGAAGTTGGGGTTGAACTCCAGCGCGTGTTCAAGCACACCGCCGGGGGCATCGACACCCTTGGTGCGGTTGATGGTGAAGTTCTCGCCGATCGTCACGATGTTGTCCAGTAGTTTGTAGTCAGCATTGGCACGGGCGGAGAGTCGGTTGAAGTAACTGTCCTTGATAGTGCCCTGGTTGTCGTAGTAGCCTAACGAGAAGAACGAACTGCCTTTCTCGGAGCCGTTGCTGACGGACACATTATACTGCTGGACGATACCTGTGCGTGTGATCTCGTCGAACCAGTCGGTGTCGCCGGCGCGGACTGTACCGTTCTCGTCGAGGAACATGTTCATCGTCATCTTGTTCAGCACAGGGTGGCCGTTGGCGTCGTAACTCCAGTCGTAGTTATAGCCCAGGTTGTTGTTGCTGGGGTTCTGTCCGTCGTTCACGCTGGCCTGCCAGTAAGCCTGGCCCCACTGGCTGGCGTTCATGGTCTCGATCTTGTTGGTATAGAATGACGAGGCGATACTTCCGTCGAAGTTCACCTTCACCTTGCCGTCCTTGCCTTTCTTGGTGGTGATGATGATCACACCGTTGGCAGCCCGCGAACCGTAGATGCTGGCCGAGGCAGCATCCTTCAGCACCTGGATCGACTCGATGTCATTGCCGTTGAGTTCGTGCATGCCGGCCTTGGTGGGCACGCCGTCGATGATGTAGAGCGGGTCGTTGTCGTTCAGGGTTCCGACACCACGGATGCGTACCGTGGCTGCTCCTGAGGGGTTACCGTCGGCAGAGATGTTCATGCCTGGCACCCGGCCCTGGAGGGCCTTCATCGGGTTGTTCTCGTTCTGCTTGGCCATCTCGTCGACACTGACTGTTGAGATGGCACCCGTCAGGTCGGCCTTGCGCTGGGTGGTATAGCCTGTCACCACCACCTCCTGCAGCACCTCGGCATCGTCCTTCAGCGTCACCTTCATGCCCTGCTGGGCCGGTACCTCCTGTGTCTGGTAGCCGATGTAAGAGATAACGAGGATCGTGCCCTCGTTCACTTTCAGGGAGAAGTTGCCGTCGAAGTCGGTAATCGTACCGTTCGAGGTCCCTTTCTCCATCACTGTGGCACCGATGACCGTCTCACCCGAAGCGTCGACGACGGTACCACTGATCTCGCCTTGCGCGTACATTATAGTACTTGTAAGGAGAGCCAGCAAACTTAGAAATAATTTCTTTAGTTGTCCCATTGTTGATCTTAGAATTGTTAGTACTCTTGTGAATTAAAACTGTTGCAAAGGTACTAAAATATAAGGTATGGGTATAATAAAAATCGTTCAGGGACTATCAAAAATGTTACATGAAACAATCGTTGACTATTATGTCAAAAATGTTTTCTTGTTTTGTTTACAGTTTACGGTTTACGGTTTATGGTTTATGGTTTACGGTTTACGGTTTACAGTTTACAGTTGAAATGACTGTAGGCGAGTGTCATCCGCAAGTGTAATCATCTGTAAACCGTAAACTGTAAACCGTAAACCAAACCCTACTCCGCCCTGAGGTCTGTGGGATACTTGCCGAACTGTTTCTTGAAGCAGGAAGAGAAATATCCCGGGGTGCCGAAGCCCACCTCGTATGCGATCTCTGCGACGGTCTTGGTGGTGGAGGTCAGCAGGGCGTAGGCCTGTTGCAGGCGCATCTGCCGCAGCAGTTCCACAGGGGTCTGTCCGGTGATGGCCTTCACCTTTCTGTATAGTTGTACGCGACTCAGGCCTATCTCTTCGCCCAGTTCGTCCATCTTCAGATTGGGGTTCGACATGTTCTTGCGGATGGCATCGTTGAGTTGCTCGGCGAAGAGCATGTCCTGGCTCTTGGGTGCCGGTGTGTCGTCTGCCGGCCTGACGAAGATCTCATGCAGCCGGCGGTTGCTGGCATCGGTGTAGAAGAGTGTCTGCTCCTCGTTCATGCTCTGGCGGTGGCGCAGGTTCTTCCTGGACTGCCGCCAGGCCAGCAGGATCATGATGATGGCCACTACCAGCACGGCGATACATACGATGCTGCCGATGAGCACCTTCCGCTGGGTGTCGTAGAGCACCAGCGAGTTCTCCAGTTTGTCCTGGATGGTCACCAGGCCTTTCTGCTGCCTCATCAGTTCCCTGGTCGTGGTGGCGATGGGCCATGCGTTCTCACGCACCACGAGGATGCCTTCCAGATGGTTCATCTTCTTGTATGGCCTGCCTTCCAGGATGTCGAGCGCCAGTCTGACGATCTCCGAGCCTCCCGTCGGATAGACGTAACTGGCCAACTGGTGGCCGAACTGCACGTAGTCGAGTCCTTCGTCAGGCATGCCGTCGATGCCCATGATCTTGACCTTGTCCTGTGTGCCTGTCTCCACCACCGCCTTGTAGGCTCCTGTGGCCATGCCGTCGTTGTGGCAGAACACGATGTCGGGCAGCGGCCCCTTGTCTATCTGGTCTTTCACGATGCGGTAGGTGCCCTCCGAACTCCAGTCGCTCTCACGCCAGATGTAGTCCAGTTCGCCGTGCCCCTCCATGGCCTCGGCGAAGCCTTTGTGGCGCTCCTTGGCGGGCGAACTGCTCATCAGGGCCGTCACCTCGAGTATCAGCGGCCTGTAACCGCGGGTGGCCAGGCCCCTGGCCACGTCGGCGGCGTTCACGCCCACTGCATGGCCTGCCTCCCAGTTGCTGCCTCCGATGAAGGCGGTGTAGTTGTCGCCAGCCACATGGCGGTCGAAGCATATCACGGGAATCCCTTTCTGTCTGACGCGCTCAATGGCGGCCGAGACAGGGGCTTCTTCGTTGGGGGCCACCACCAGCAGGTCGATGCCCGAGGCTGCCAGACTGTCGATCTGCCTGATCTGCAGGTCCGTGTCGTCGTGGGCGCTGGCTATGATCACCTTGACATCCTTGTCGTACAGGTGCTGGGCGGCCAGCATCTCGTTGTTCACCTTCTCGCGCCATCGGCCTTCGGCGCATTGCGACACGCCTATCCTGTACACCTCCTTCTCTGAGCACGATGCCAGTAGGGTCAGTAGCAGCGACAGCACGGCCGTCGCTATGAAGGCACCACAGATTCCCCTGCGCTTCCTGCCTGTTGCTTGGGCAACAAGGGCTTGCAGGCACGCCGAGGCATCCGTCAGGGGCTTCAGAATCGGAGAAGTCTTCATGCTGTCATTGTTATTACTGGGGACAAAATTACGAAAAAATGGTGAAACTCCAAAACTTCTATTCATTTTTTTCTTGCTGCTACTTCTTTTTAGATGGTTAAGGAACCATGTTAAAAAGTGCTCTGCGCAAGTTTTATTATGCTTTTTTTGCTACCCCTACTACCCCTTTTAAGGCTAAGCAACTGATTTTTAAATATATAGCAGGGGCAGTATATGCCAATTTTGCTGCCCCTCTGCTGCCCCGTGCTGCCCCTCGAAATTTTGAGTTCTATCGTTTGCCTATAGGCGAACGATTGTTTGAGTATAGGCGAACGATCGTTTGAGTATAGGCAAACGATAGTAAGGATAGGGGAAAATCCCTTTGAAGATGCCTGTAAACCCCTATAAACAGGCATTTCCGTCCCTGTTAGGAGGTATCAGCAACAATGTTAGGAGGCATCAGCAACAACATTAGGAGGCATCGACAATGGTGCTGGCCTGCCAGATTTATGGTGATGCGTATATTTTGTCCGTGAATAATCCACGAAATATTTGGTTATTTGCGCGCTAATGTGTACCTTTGCAGGCTGATAGAAAACAACTCAAAACGACTATGAAGATTACGAAAATCAAGACCAAGGCGGGGGCCTTCGGGGTCCCTGTCACCACAGACCTCGACGCCATCGTGGAGCGCATGCGCTCGCCCAGGACGAAGGAGGCCGCCGACCGTGTCGCAGCCGTTGCGCTGAGGTCGAGGCTCGCCATCGAACAAGGTGCGCCGCGATACCACCTGATCGACAGCGACCGCCTGCCGTACCTCGTGTTCAGCGCCACCTTCGGGCGCGACGGCTTCGACAAGCCCAACGCGCTGACGGGGCTGCTGATGCTGAACGTGCCCTGTCCGCAGGGTGCGGGGCAGATCGGCGAACTGCGCCGGCGCGTCAGTCAGATACCCTACACGCTGCTGGCCTTCGCGGGTGTCAGCGGGGTGACGCTGAAGGTGGTGGTACGCTGTGACCTGAAAGATGCTAAAAACATTGACAAAGACGACTATCTCGGATTCCTGCGGGAGGCTCATGAGAACGCGGCCAGACTATACACCTCGCTGGCGATGTGCGACCTGCTCGTGGGAGAGCAGTCGCTCACGCGCGGCTGCCGGATGAGTTACGACCCGCAACTCTACTACAATCCCGAGGCGCTGCCGATGCCCGTGGTGCGCGAGGCCCGCGACCCGCTGGGTGTCTACGCGGGCACGAAGGCCGACGACGACGGGACGGTCGTGTGGTATCCCGACTCCGACGAGCGGGACAGGATCGACCTGGAGTTCCAGGCCTGCCTGTCGAAGGCCCTCGACGACCAGCCTGAGAACATGAAGGCCTGTCTGCAGGCGCTGGCCGACTACTGTGCGAAGGCCTGCCTCGCGGAGGAGGGCTGCGTGGTGCGTGCCGGCTGGAACGCCCGTTTCAGGCCGCTCGGCACGGACCTGATCCGGAAGACGTTCCGCAATGCCTATAAAAAACCTTACAAAGGAGTGCCCGTTTCGCAGATGAACGAGAAGGAGCGCATCATGCGCTCGATAGAGGACTTCCTCAGCCGTCGCTACGAACTGCGCTACAATGTGGTGAAGCGGGTGACCGAGTTCCGCCCCAACGACCTGCGCTACCAGCAGTGGAAGCCGCTGACGGACAGGGACTTGCGCAGCCTTGTCGTCGAGGAGATGAAGGAGGGCGGCGAGAGTTGGATGAGCGACATTCGCACCTATGTGGAGAGCGCCCACGTGGCCGACTACAACCCCATCCACGAGTTCCTCGCCGCCTGCGGCCCCTGGGACGGCAAGGCCGACTATATCGAGGACTTCGCGCGGCGCCTGCCCACGGACTACGCCCGCTGGCCCCAGTACTTCCACCGCTGGCTCTTAGCGATGGTGGCCCAGGCCCTCGACCTGAACCGCGACTACGGCAACTCGATGGTGCCGCTGCTCATCGGCGAGCAGGGCTACCTGAAGACGCAGTTCTGCAACCATATCCTGCCGCCCTCGATGCGCGAGTACTACATGAAGGACATCAAGATGGACAATGCCGAGCAGGTGGAGCGCGTGCTGGGGCGCATGTGGCTGGTGAACATCGACGAGTATGACGCGAAGACGCCCCGCGAGCAGGCGAAGATCAAGCGGCTGCTGACGGAGAAGGAGGTGCAGGTGCGGAAGATGCGGTCGGACCAGTACACGATGACGCCGCGCCTCTGCTCGTTTATTGCCACCACCAACGACCCCATGCCCCTGCCCTCGGGCGACGGCACGCGCCGCTACCTCTGCGTCGAGGTGACGGGCAAGGTCGACATGGGCGGCACCATCCCCTACAAACAGATGTATGCCCAGGCCGTGAGCGAACTGCGCAGTCCGGACTGCCTTTACTGGTTCACCAGCGACGACGAGCGGGAGATCCAGCAGCACAACCGGCGCTATCAGCAGGAGTCGGCGCCGGAGATGATACTCGGACAGTACTTCGAGCCGGTCTCCCAGCACACGCGTGAGTATTTTTGGACGACGACTGCCATCCAGAAGGAATTGTCATGTCATTTGAAGTCACAGGATCTGCCCTCCCTGCGGGATATCAGCGAGTCTGCCAAGAAACTGCGCTGGCGGAAGTTCAAGAATAATGGTGTGCTGGGCTACTACCTAAGCCTGCGCTCATGACCCTCTTGTGCAAAGGGGCAGAAGGGGCAGCAGAGGGGTAGCAAAAATAGGTGATGCTGCCCCTGCTAATTGGTTGTGTTTCAGGAAGAAATCTCTAAAAGGGGCAGAAGGGGCAGCAAAATAGCACGGTTAAATCTCTGTATAGATATCCGTCTTGCCTATTTTCGACTTCATCAGTTTCGGGTTTTCTCCCTTCGTCCAGGCCTCCAACTGCTTGCGGGCCGAGTATAGCGTCAGGTTGGCGTGGCGGGCAAACGACCTGGCGGTGACGTAGTCCTGTTTCAGACACTCCCTCAAGGCTTGCTCCAGGCGCTCCGTGTCCTGCATCAACTGCTGCACGTTGGGGTTGTCGACACGCAGGAATCCGTCGTAGAGCCACCCCTCGATGGCTTTGTTCCATATCTTCCCCGGATTGTAGTCTACGCCCACCAGCATCACGTCGCTGTTCTCCACCTCGTCGGCATCGGTGATCTCCCGCCGCAGTCCCAGCTTGGGCACGAACGAGCCGATGGGCGTCTCCACCCGGTAGCCCCTCGCCATCAGTTCGGCGGCACCCTTCAGGAACTGACTGAGCACAAACTCCAGTTCGCCGTCCCTGGTCTGATAGTTCTCACTGCAGTATTTGTCGAGGGCCTTGATGTCGAGCTTGTACCCTCTGGCGGGTCTGGCGTAGACGATGTTCCGGCCGTCCTTCCCCTTCATCGGCGTGGGGTGGACCTCATACGGGAATCCGCTTTTCTTTCTTGGCATAACAGGTGCAATTTTATAGATTTTTCTGCAAAGTTACGGAAAATATGCCGTCAAAAACCCCTTTTTAAGATTTTTTTCGATAAATCTCTTGTGTATAAAGAAAAAAAATGTTACTTTTGCATGGTATTATATAAGATGTTCGCGATAACTTGATGAATTAATTAAAAAGACGTAAAGATATGAAGAATGTTAAAGCACTGTTGCTCATGCTGCTGATGGTGGTGATGAGCATGGGCGTGAAGGCCCAGGAGACCCAAAATGGTCAGGAGTCGCAAGAGGTAAAGGAGCCTCAGGCAGTTCAGAATGCTCAGGAGGCCCCGAAAGTGGTGGTCACGGGAACGGACGGCTACACAGGTGGCACGATTGTCGTCAACGAAGAGAAGTCGAGCGGACAGACGGTGGTCATCACGGTGACGCCTGCCACCGACTATTATATCGCCAAGAAAGACATCGAGGTGATCCCGGCCAGAGACCCCTCGCTGGCAACCCGTACTGAGGGAGAAAGCACGGCACCGGCCATCGACCAGAAGCCGCTGGCGCTGACGCTGGTGGTCGCTGACGGCGAGGAACAGAAAGACGATGTCGACGACCTCACCGCCCAGCGCGAGTATAGCTTCACCGTGCCCGAAGGCCTCGGCGCCTGGATCGCGAAGGCCGACTTCCACGAGGTGGACAAGCCCGTCACTTCTGGAAAGATAGACGGCTCGGACGTGAGTTGGGAGGTGACAGGCGAGGCCGAGAACACGTCGCTGACACTCGACGGTGAGGGCGCCGCCACCCTCGGAGAGACCGCTCCCTGGGAGGCGTTCAAGGATCAGATCGTCTCGCTGACAGTCGGCGAGGATGTGCAGGATCTGGGCGACGGTCTGCTCGCAGGCCTCGGCAGCCTCAGGACCATCACCCTGAAGGGCTCGAAGATTGTGGGCCTCGGCCGGAACACCCTCTCGAAGGAGGTGACCGTTGATGTCGCAGGACAACTCTATAATGAATACAAAGCCTCCGACGACTGGGGCCAGGCCACCATCACCAGCACTGGCGGCACCCAGATGACGGGCGTCGCCTTCGGCACGAACAACGACTACGACACCTTCGTCAGCAGCGAGGCCCTGCAGGTGCCCTCCATGCTGACGGCCTACACCGTCACTGGCGTTGACGGCAGCAGGGTGGTGCTCGACGAGGTGAAGGTCATCCCGGCTGGTGTGCCCGTGCTGCTCTTCAGCAAGGGCCTCGACGACAGTGACTTCATCACCGCCAAGGCCACAGACCAGGACGGCGACATCACCGTGAAGAAACAGACAGGCGGCACCACATACTCGCTCCAGGTGGCCCCCGAGGGCGGACAGCCGGTCGGATTGGGAGAGGTCTACCTGCTCTACAACGACGTGTTCTACCTCTCTCAGGCTGGCACCATCCCCGCTGGCGGCATCTACCTGCAGCCGGCAAAGGAGCAGCTCGTCAAGACCCGTTCGATGCTCGTCATCGACGGCACCGGCACCACGGCCATCGATGCCCCCGTCACATTCGCCTCTCAGCGCCCTGATGCCTGGTACACCCTCGACGGCCGCCGCCTCAGCGGCAAGCCCTCGCAGAAAGGTGTCTACATCAATGGTGGCGTCAAGGTCGTGATTAAGTGAGAGAAGCGGCAAAGTTCACATTGACGCTGGAACTGTACAGAGAGACATTGACGCAGGATATGACATGGATACGGACTATGATTTCAAAGGTAAGGATTTTGGCTATGCAAGAACATTGGACGAACTGGAACTTGCGCTTGATGAGGCAGATTCTGAACGTAGTGATCCGTCTAAATGGGTTACTCCTGTTGAATTTCATTCTCGCATAGAAAACAAATATCCATGGCTAAGGTAGTTTGGCGAGAAAAGGCTTTGCTTCTGCTTGAAGCGCACAAGGTGTCTGACACATTGTGAGCATATTTGGGACATGCGAATGAATCCTGTAAAATTGAAAAGAATGAAGTTCGATATATGAAGCAAGAATATATGACACACGATATACACACCACGCAGCACGACGGACCGCAGCAGGGAGAGATTATTCTCTACCAGCCCGACGAGACCGTACGCCTCGAGGTGCGACTGGAGGATGATACCGTCTGGCTGACGCAACAGCAGATGGCGGAGTTGTTCCAGACAACAAGGAATAATATAACTTTGCATATTGGCAACATTTTCAAAGAAGATGAGTTGGAGGAATCGTCAGTACGTAAGGAATCCTTACTAACTGCATCCGACGGAAAAAGATATCGCACAAAATTCTACAACTTAGACGTAATTATTTCTGTTGGATATCGTGTGAAATCCCAGCGGGGCACAAAGTTCCGTCAGTGGGCAAATAAGATAATAAAGGAGTATTTACTTCGAGGATATACCATTAATCTGCAACTACAACAGATGGAACAGCGTATGGATGCTCGTCTTGAAGCACACGTACAAAATGAACAGAAACGTTTCAGCCAGATAGAGCAGACATTGGTCAACCAACAGCAGAAGATCGACTTCTTCGTCCGCACGAACCAGCCGCCGGTAGAGGGCGTGCTGTTCGAAGGTCAGATATTTGATGCCTTCGAACTGATGGGAATCGACAAGAACGTCATCCTTGGCCAACTATAAAGGACTACGAATTTTACGAATGAAGATAAGCGACAACGGATTACACGGATTCAACGGATTCAAGACAAATGAAGCAAGAATATATGACAACATACATGAATAAGACAATGATGAGGTTTTTTGCCATCGCCCTGCTGCTGATGGTCAGCCTGGGCGCTCGGGCAGAAGTAAAAGTATTGTTCGGAGTAAACGGCACGGAACTGCAGCCTGATAAGGACGGCAAGGTCACCCTCGGCCAGAAAGAACTGACGGGCGGTACTGTCATTATCTCTCAGGAAGACCAGAAAGACGGCACGACGAAGTTGTTCCTCGCTGTGACCCCCGACAAAGGCTACAGGCTGGCTGAGAATGGTCTCGAGGTCTATACCGTCGCCCCCGCCGACATCAGTCAAACCCGCACCGTGAAAGCCTCTACCAAACTCGATATCAAAAGCGAAGACTTTAAAGACGAAGCCTCGAAGCGCACCTATACCGCCACCATCGACTCCAAGCTTGCCCTTTGGGTGAAGAGCGCGACTTTCGCTTCAAATGGATCAAAAGGAAACAGAGATGTTACCCATACTTATTATGCTTTACATTGCAACGGTAATGGCTATCTTCGTGTGAACGGAGAGGCCAGCGTCAGCTTGACTAACCATGCCACTTTCTACTATGGCAATATCTTTAGCAACGACGGCAGTTCGCTATGGGTAATCACATCCGACGGTTACCTGAAGAACAACTACTTCTACCTGAACGTGGCCAACAACAGTACGCTGTATCTCTCCATTGACCCCGTTACGCAGTGGACGCTGGAGGATATCGATGGTCAGACAAAAAAACACGTAAAGATAAATGACGGCACCAATGACCTGTACCTCTGCTATGACAATAAAACTATCAAACTTGCCACATCACCGAGCGGCTACTACAATGCTTGCCCAATCACTTTGACCGAGGAGAGCTGGTCTGGCCCGACAACTGCAGACCTCACCCTGCAGTCGCCACAACTCATCACCTATCTCCGTGGCTACTTCACACAGAAGTTCAACTACAGTTTCGTCAACGATGCTGGCAAAACAGTGTCGGAAAACAACAAGGAGCGGAGAGTCTATGCCACCTACAGCTACGTCAGCGGTGGTAGCAATAAGGGTACAGACTGGAATATCACAAACGATGGCATTATCTATAACATGAAGGCCAGCGGCGACGTCGCTGTTACTGCCACCTACAATGTACTGCCTGCTGACCCAAAAGCACTTGGTTTACACCCCAATCCATCGTCGATGAACAATAGGAAGTTCACCATCCAGCAGAAGGCATTTACACCGACCGCTGACATGGATTATCTGTTTTTCAGCATCAAGGGCGGCGATGACTATTGCTATCCCTACGATGATGGCATCAGCGAGAACTCCCCTGTGAAGGCTAACGGCAAGGGTGGAACGGGAAACACCTCAGTGCTCTCAGACCCCCTTAATGATGGCTCTGGTCGTAACCTGGAAATAAGTTGGAAGATTACCACCGACGATGCCGGCTTCTGCATGTTCAAGAATACAAGCACTGGGCGCTATCTATATTTCTACGAGCCGAAGAGCACTTCGGAAAGTATTGGCGAGCTGCGTGTGGGAGCCACTACGTTGCCCACCGACGCTACACTTAGCCAGTATAAGTTCCGACTCTATAAAACCAGCACCACAGACTATAGCACGTGCTACTTTATTATTCCCTATAGCAAGTTGTTCGCTATTTACAAGAGTGACGGAATAGCCGCTGATCTTTATGCCAGCCTTAACATCACAGACTACAAGACTGACAATGTTATACGTCCCTTCAAATCGAACGATAACTCCAAGTGGTGCATATACAAGTACGAGGCAGAATATCGCGTGAGGAACGACTTTACCTTCAGCGGCCCTGCCAGTACCGATGCTATTGGCAATGTTAAATTCACATCTACCGATGGTTGGTACGGCAAATATATCAAGGAGTCGCCAAAGGAAGGCAACGGCCAGCGAGGGCTGGTGGTCAGCGGCAGTTACAACACCAACAAAGTCAACTACATCTGGACGGTGATAGGTCTTGACGATTATATCGACCATACGAACTGGACAACAGGCGACGGTGGTTACGTAAAAACTATTGTAAACAATAAGAATTTCACTTTCAACGTCAGTTCCCTACCGATATCTACTGCCTCTGGTACCGTACAGTTACAGCTCAGAGGGGGAGAGGAAGATGAGAATTCTGCGACGAAACCCTACAAATGGTCAGAAAAGAAGACGCTGGGCTTTACTATCCTTGGCAATGGCACGGTGGAGTTCACAGACATTTCCTCTCTGTCGGAAATCACCAGCAGCGGTGGAGCCTATCGACTGACAGCAGATGTGTCGTACACCGCCCCCGGAGTAACAACTTTTAGTGGTATCCTCGACTGCAACAATAAGACCATCAGCGGCCTTACGGCACCGCTGTTTAATACACTGACCAACGGCACGGTGTGCAACTTAAATATCTCAGATGCAAATATCAGTCAGGACGGACAGGTGGGTGCTATTGCCTGTGTGGCCAATGGTGGCAGCCGCATATACAACGTGGGTATCCTCAGCGGCAGTGTGAGTAGCACGTCAACCAGCACTGCTAATAGTTCAGTGGGCTGTTGCGGCGGACTGGTGGGGCTGCTAGACGGCTCTGCCCGCGTCATAAACTGCTTCAGCTATGCTAAAATTACGGGTGGCAACCGTGTGGGAGGCATCGTGGGCTATAACAACTTCGAGACCAAATCCAACGATGCACGTACTATGGTGATGAACTGTATGTTCTATGGCGATATTACTGGTGGATCGTCTAAGGCTCCAATCTATAATGGCAAGATTATAACAAACAGAAGTGATGCTAATGGTGTGAGCAACTTCAATTATTTCTGGGCAGGTGCTTCTTATGTTCAAAACAGACATATAGATGTATATAATTGCGCACTGGCAGCTGAGACACGATTCTTGCAACGGTTTGAATTCTTCCGCAACATGCTCAACAGTAATCGAGAATTAGCAGCTTGGTGGGCCACAGGCAGTCGCAACAATAAGGATGAAATGATGAAATGGGTGTTGGAACCTTCACAGATTGGTAGCAGCACGCCATATCCCATTCTGAAGAAACAGGGTTATTATCCTTCTGTTGTTAACAACAATTCAGCTACTACGTCTTCTGACAATTCTTCTGCTATTGATTATACGAAGTCTACTGCTCCTGAGACGCCAGAAACCACAAAAACGCTTTCTGTAACTCTTAGTGGCGAAGGTATTACAACGACCTCATTGACATTGCCTATCACAGACAAAGATCCGAACCACTTTAACTTTAATTACCATAAAGTACAACTGCCTTATTTTAACGATGTAGGAACCGGGAACTACACCAACAATAAAGTAGTGACCGGCTGGGAGGTATCTGTTTCTGGTGGCACACATGGTTTTTCTGACGATTCTTCTGATGCAAGTGCAAGTGTAAATGAGGCAGGCGATATTACGCTTACCACCCCATATAACTTCGCAGATCGCAAAAGCACAGAGAAGGATAATTATGCAAATAGTGGGCGTATCTTCAATCAAGGTGCTTACTTTGATGTTCCTGAGGGGGTAACATCTATTACGATTAAGCCTCACTGGGCCAAGTGTGTCTATGTCTCCGACGCATACCCTGATGTCGTGTACAATCAGGGTATGGGTGGAGCTGCTAACGTTACAACCATTGGTGGCGGACAACGCTTTGAAAACGACAAAAAGTATAATCTTGTTACTTGTACTCGTGATGACCAAAATGGCCAGGTTGTTTACACTTCCATGGGTAATGCAGTAAATGCATTGGCCCCTTCTGGCACCGTTTACGATAATGCTATTGTGCTTGTGGGCAATGTTCATAGTACCAGTGTTTCTTCTACTGAAAGTAATAAGCCATTTACCATCATGTCTATTGACTTAGATAAGGACAACGAACCTGACTATTCGTATATTTTGCGTTTTGATAGCCGTGTTCGCTTACACCCTGTCAGGGTTGACTTCATAAATATTATAGGTCTTGGTATGGCACAGAAGTCGAATGGTGGTACTGGTACTTATAATTTTGGTATTCTGCAGCCACTCGGTTGGTTTGAGTCAACCAACACATCCCTTTTCCGATTCACGCAGTTCGAGTATGATAAAAAGGATAGGGTGGAAAGTCCAATGATTTTGCAGGGCGGTGTGATTGAACAATGGGTGACTGTTGGAGGAACTGAAACAACTCATAAAGAAGGAAAAACGGTAACCTACTATCACGTTGGAGGCAATGTGTGGTTCAAGGAATTTCATATTGGCGTCCATCAGGATAAAACGCAGGATGAGTTTGTCAGTCCCCATCCCCCCATTTCGGTAACAGGTGGCGACTTTAACGAGTTCTATCTGACAGGTTTATATAACACCCCCAATGCCAATTATGATGACAATGCAGAATGCTACATCAATGGCGGTCACTTCGGCAAGGTGGCAGGAACGGGTATGCAGGGTATTGGCACAATTGGTGGCGGAGGTAAGGGTAATATTATTTGGCAGATAGACAATGCCGATATCGATGAGTTTTATGCTGGTGGAACCAATGCCGCCCATATCGCTGAGGGAGACATCTTTACCGTCATCTCTAATAGTCGTGTAGACCAGTTCTGTGGTGGTCCCAAGTTTGGCAACATGAATAGTGATAAGAAAGTGGTTACAAATGCCACCAATTGCACTTTCCGCACCTTCTTTGGTGCCGGCTATGGTGGTAATTCATATAACCGTAGATATCCTGCAAATCAGAATAGTAAAATTAATATCGACTGGAACGACTGGGTTTCCAAACAATACACAAAGAAATATGACGCTGCATACAATGGTGTAGAAACACGAATTGATTATCAGTTCCTGCCAATGTCTGGCAATACTACTAACGTATGCCGCCTGTTTGTTGATTATGTCAGCTTCTCGCTGGCCACCACATATGATGTCACATCAAAACTCACTGGTTGCACCATTGCTAAAAGTCCGCTTGGAAGTCTCGATCTTTTCGAAGGATGTATTGGTAACTTCTATGGTGGCGGTAGTCTTGGCAAAGTAGATGGTAATGTAAAGTCGACACTCACGAATTGTAAAGTAGAAGGTAGTGCATTTGGTGCAGGCTACTCTGCAACACTTCCTACTGTTGCTGTGATGAATAATAGTTTCCAAACAGAGCCTTACTACGATGGAAACCTCGGAGCCTATTTGGATGCGGTACTCCCTACCACATTGCCCTATACTTGGGAACAAGCCAGCACTGTCAATTCTACAGAAACGGCAATTAATACAGGCACACAAAAACTCTTTACCACCGTAAATCTGAGCAAGTCCAACCTTGGCTCGGTGAATGGCAATGTCACCCTCACCATCGATGGCAGCAGCGATAAAGGTTCTACAGTCTCTGGCAACGTCTTCGGCGGCGGTGAATCGAGCTATGTCACAGGTACTGACCACAAAGTCACTGTCACATTAGCGGGAAAAACCCAAGTACTAGGTAATGTCTATGGTGGCGGCGATAAGGGCCTCGTAGAAGGCAGCACAGAGGTGAATATTCTGAAGGAACTACCGACTTCCGGTAGTGGTAGTAGCTCAGGAGAAGGCACAGGTGAGGGTTCCGGCAGTGGCTCTGGTAATTAAACACACGGGGACAGCCCCCCTGTGATGTAAGACGGAAGACGGAATAAAGAATAAGATCAAGATATGGCAAAGAGTGAATCAATGAAGAATGTTATTGAAATATCAAAGACGCAGGTAATAATGGCCTTTGTGGCTACATGCATTGAGGCTACGGCACGTTTGCTGAACACATCTTATAAAGAAGTGTATCAGCGAATGAAGCATGTAGGACTGATAGAACACTATATCATTCCTCACTATGAAACTCTTCATAGCGAAAGTCGTGAGAATATTGCAAAGGACATTGCTGAGTGCCTAACAGAATGGGAGGGCAGGAGATGAAGGAGATAATCGTCTATCATGGGGGAACGGAAATCGTTGAGCATCCGAACTGCAAGGCGGGCCGCCGTAATCTGGACTTTGGCCAAGGCTTTTATGTGACCAATATTTCTCAGCAAGCTATAAGTTGGGCTCGTCTGGTGGCCGATAAAAGAGGTAAAGATCCTGTTCTAAACCGATACCGTCTGAATCGCGAGGGAATTCTGGCCGAGGGTCGCTGTAAGGTATTTGAGGCATACGATAAAGACTGGTTGGAGTTCATCGTGGTCAGTCGTCGTGGGCTGGATGTGGCCAGTAATTATGATTATATTGAAGGCGGCGTGGCAAACGACCGCGTGGTTGATACTGTCAACCTCTATATGGCAGGACTGATGGAAGAGGAAACGGCCTTGCGTCGTTTGTCAGAACATCGGCCGAACAATCAGATGTGCTTCCTGTCTCAGGAATTAACTGATAAATATCTCATTTTCGATGGAACAGACGATATCTAACGATCCGGTTAAGTCACCTGTCATACAGGAGATTATTATGAGCAATCGCATAGGGGCCATCTCTGTGGAGTTAGCGAAACGCTTGGACATAGAGCCTGTAAAGGCTTTACAGATGTTCTATGAGAGCCAAACATGTGCCGATCTACACGACAAGTCCACAGGGCTTTACCTCTATGGTGATCTCTATATCGTAGATGAATTTTTGTTGGAAAATGAACATAAAGGGGAAAATTCCTCTGTAGTATAAGACGGAAGACGGAATAAGGAATAAGAACAAGATAATGACACAAGATATGAACCATACATTAGGGAAAGCCCTTCGGGCAGTGTTCGTGGCAGCGATGATGTCGCTGACGGGTAGTCATGCTTTGGCAGAAGATACGCAGTCAAGTACTGGTACAGGTGTCCATGTCATGGGTAATGTCTTTGGCGGCGGTAATCTGGCCGAGGTAAAGGGAAGAGTGACCGTGAACATCAAGGCGGGTACTGTTGTGAATGATGTCTATGGCGGCGGTGCAAAGGCTAACACCAATTCGTCTATTTATACCATTACACAAGAAGACGGAAAGGACGTCTATCCCACGACAGTCAATCTGACTGGCGGAACCATTGGTAATGCCTATGGTGGTGGTCTTGGTGAGAAAGCGGGTGTCAATGGCGGCACTGAAGATAAGGAAGCCCTTGTGTATGGTGACGTGTTGGTGAATGTGAACGGCACGGCATTTACTCAGGAGTTCGATACATATCAAGAAGGGACGGGTGAAGCAACTACAACTGTACAGGTTCCGAAGACTGGTCGTGTGTTTGGTTGTAATAACCTAAACGGCTCTCCACTGAAGACTGTTACTGTTCATGTTCATAAGACTGTTCGCCTTGATGGTGGAGTTCATAAAGCTGGCGAGTATGAGATAGCAGCTGTCTATGGCGGTGGTAACGAGGCTGCCTACGAACCGACAATATCAGGAGAGGAGACGGCAGAAAATTACGTCCATACCAATGTTATTATCGATGGATGTGATCTTACCAGTATCAAACAAGTCTATGGCGGTGGTAACGCCGCATCGACGCCATCCACCCAGGTCACGATTAACGGCGCATTCGAAATCGATGAGGTCTTTGGCGGCGGTAATGGTAACGACAAGATTAAGAGAACAAGCGGATCTGACGTCAGTTGGCTGATTAATCCTGGTGCTAATGTGGGGTTCGAAGCCTATGATGCTGATTCTGAAGATTATGACACCCCAGAAGAGCGAGAGACAATGGCTTATGGCTTTGGCAAGGCTCAGGTGAACATTGGTGGTGGTAACATACATGCAGTCTATGGTGGTAGTAACGCCAAGGGAAATGTGCGTATGGTGGCTGTGGCGATGCTTGAAAAGACTTCCGAGGAGGACTGTTTCACTGTTGATGAGGCATATGGTGGTGGTAAGGCTGCTCCTATGGACGGACGGGCCGAGCTGCAGTTAGGCTGTATTCCTGGAGTTGGTACAGTCTATGGCGGTGCCCGGGCTGCTACTGTAAACAATAATGTGGTTCTGACGATAACAAATGGTACCTTTAACAAAGTATTTGGTGGCAATAATGAAGCCGGCAGTATTAATGGTACAATCACTTTAAATATCGAGGAAACCGGGTGTACACCAATTGTTATTGGCCAACTTTATGGAGGTGGTAATCTGGCAGCCTATACGGCACCAACAGGAGAGAATGGCCCCACCCTCAACATAAAATCGTTTACAAGTATCGGTGAAGTTTATGGTGGCGGTTATTCTGCAGATGTGACAGGAAACGTTCATGTAAACATCAATGAGGTTGTAGGTGAACAGGCTGCAACTGTTAACGGCTATCCTAAAGATGCCCAGAATCAGGATATTACTTCTTTAGATGGTGTGGCGATACCTACTCATACGAAGGATGCCATTGGTGCCATTCGCGTTGTCTATGGCGGTGGCTACGGTGCTGACGTGATAGGTGATGTTGAAGTCAATATCGGTACTGCTAAAACCATTGATTATGTATCAATGGTATCAGGTGAAACAGAACCAAGAACTGGTATTACCGTAGGAGGTGCCAATATAACCAACAGCGTCTATGGTGGCGGCTTTGGTGCGGCAACGACGGTGACGGGAAACGTTGTGGTAAATGTTGGTGGTCAGAAGACTGAAGGAACTACGACAACATTTATCGGTGGTGATATAGCTATTGGCGGCAGTGTCTATGGCGGTAGTGCATTGGGAGCAGTGAATGCTACAAAGAGCGGTACAACGCTCAGCCTTACTGAAGGAAAGACAACAGCTGTTACACTTTGTAAGGGTAACGTAACAGGTGCTGTGTTCGGTGGTGGTCAGGGCAATTCAAACACAACGGCACACGTCTATGGTAAGTCTACGGTGACATTGTATGGTGATGTGGTTGCTGGTGGCCTATATGGTGGTTGTGATGCCAATGGCGAGATGCATGATGGTGCAGAACTAAACCTCTTTGGTGGTACTGTCGGAACCACCTTGGGTGATACGGATCCAATTCCCAATATGGTGTTTGGCGGTGGTCTCGGTCAGGCGACAAGAGTTGATGGCAATGTGACCGTAAATGTTGGCTCTAAGGACTATACAGGCAATACGTCTGTTACCATTTGGGGTAATGTGTATGGTGGTGGTGCCTTAGGTGATGTAAATACCCCCAAGAATACCAGTGACGCAACAACATATACCACCTTGGTGAATCTCTTTAAGGGAACTGTTAATGGTAATGTGTTCGGAGGTGGTCTTGGACAGGCAGCTAAAGCTGCTGTCGGCACAGAGGGACAACCTGGCTATGAGCCTGCTATCCCAGCAATAGGTGCAGCAGTGAATGGTAATATCAGAGTTGACCTGAATGGATATGAGGGTATCGATATTAATGATGAATCAGCGTTTGGTTCTTGTGTTGTGGTTGGTAGGATCTTTGGCTGTAACAATACCATGGGATCACCAGGTGGTAATGCTGAGGTGCATATCTATAAGACCGTTGGCACAGGATCTAATGTACGCTCACCTGGGAAAACAAATACGACATACGATCTCGCTGCTGTATTTGGTGGCGGTAATAGGGCTGCATATTCAACATCGGGAAAGACTGCCAAGGTGTTTATCGAGACCTGTAATGTAAGTATTAAAGAGGTATATGGTGGCGGTTATGGTGCTGATGTGCCTGCTACCAATGTGGAAGTAAATGGTGCTTATGAGATTGGTACAGTATTCGGTGGTGGTTATGGCGCAGGAAGTGATGATCCTGCGGCTGCTGACTACAATCCAGGTGCGAATGTCAATGGAATCACGACAGTACTTCTTGAAGGTGGTACTATTCATGAGGCATACGGTGGCAGTAATACAAAGGGTGATGTAACAGGCGGTACAAATGTAAACGTCAGTGACAATGGCAATACTAGCTGTCCTTTGAAAGTAGAGCAGATCTATGGTGGAGGAAAGAATGCCCAAATGACGGGCGGAACCAATATTATATTGGGTTGTCAGCCTGATGATTGGATTAAGGAAATTTATGCCGGTGCTCAGGCTGCTGATGTCGGCGGAAGTGTTGGTCTCACGATTACCAGCGGTAAGTTTGAGCGTGTGTTCGGAGGTAATAAGACCAGTGGTAAGATAAAGGGATCCATCACAGTGAACATTGAGGAGACAGGAACTTGTGCTACACCTATTATTATAGGTGAACTCTATGGTGGTGGTTACCAGGCTGGGTACTCGATTTATGGATATAATAATGATAACACTCCCAGAACAAAGGCACAATATGACACATGGTATGCTGGATTGTCAGATGAAGAAAAGGCAAAACCAGAGAATAAACCTTATAGCAATCCTCAATTGAATGTCCGTTCATTCACCAGTATCGGAGCCATCTATGGCGGTGGTTATGAGGCTCTTATGGTTGCAGATCCTACAGTTAGTATTAATGTGGTGAAAGGAAGCCATGCGGATGATAATGACTTAGCGGCTGGTAGTACCCAACCCAACAGCCTGCCTTATCCTGCTCATAAAAAAGGTGCTATCGGCACTATCGGCAATGTGTTCGGTGGTGGTAATTTGGCTACAGTTGATGGTAGTGCGACTGTTAATATTGGTACTGAAGAAACGGTGAAGTTGACGTCTATAGTTGATGATCCCAATACTACTGATGTTGATGAAAGTCTGCCAACTGTCGAAGGTGCCAATATCACTGGCAATGTATATGGTGGCGGTAATTTGGCCGATGTCACGGGTAGTACAGAGGTGAATATCTGTGCCAAAGAGGTTACCAGCGGTACTACAACATCATGGCAAAGCGTTACCCCAGGTACTGCAGGCGTTGCCATCGCTGGTAATGTGTACGGTGGTGGTAAGGGTGAAGCAAGAGAAAGTGGTGATCGTGCATTCTATTGCGAGGAAGCAATGGTCGGCATAAATGATACGAATAGCGAAACAAATAATGATGACCCTGATTATGCTAATTATGGAACGCATGTCCGTATTGGTAATGGTTCGGTGAATGGTTCTGTCTATGGCGGCGGTGAGATTGGCCGAGTGGAATTCCACACAGAAGTTGTCATTGGATTAGGAGCAGGAACAGGAGGAACCACCAAATCGCCTGTTATCAATGGTAGTGTGTTCGGTGCCGGTAAGGGTACGAATACTCATGGCTACTCAGGTCTTGTTCGTGGTGACAGTAGGGTTACTGTTCAGGCCGATGCCAAGATCGGACAAAGTGTCTATGGCGGCGGCGAGATGGCTTCAGTGGGTAAATATGAAGTTGTTGATGGATTACCGAAGAATCCACTATGGGGTGGAAAGTGTACTGTCACTATCCAAGGCTATGCAGAAATCGGACCAAACAACATGCAGATGGTTACTGAAAGTGGAAAGCCCGATGACTCAGGTCACGTCTTTGGTGCGGGTAAGGGCATTCTGCCTTATGAAGGAGTTACAGGTACTCCTTGGAGTATGCAAACAGGTGGTAAGGTGACTTATGATAATACCTATGTACCGGGAACGGATGGACTTAATTATGAAGCCGCTTACCTAAAGTTTATTCGGTCTCTGGGCTTAGCCTCCAACACAAATGTGATTATTGATGGAAATGCCTTCGTCAAGGGTTCTGTATATGGTGGTAGTGAGAACGGTTATGTACAGGCCAATACGCATGTGACTATTGCGGGTGGTCAGGTTGGTAATGGTGATGGCGTAAATAAACCTTATACTACTGAAGAATGGGCTTATGACGGATCTGATGATAGTCATTCTCTGAAAGAATGTGCACACTGGCCGTTTGAATCACCTTATAAACCTTATGATATATATGATTATCAGACAGGTACTACAAAACCAAATCCTGCTTCCGACGGTCATACTTTCTATGGCAACGTATTCGGCGGTGGTAGAGGCTACTACCCGTATGATGAAGGACCGGAGTTATCACAAGATCAAATTAACTTGGGATATTCTAAGGGCCTATGGCTTCGTGCGGCTGGTTCTGTAGGAGGTAACACCGTGGTGGATATCACGGGTGGACATATTCTGACCAGCGTCTATGGAGGTAACGAGCAGACCGATGTGACAGGCAGTTGTACCATCAATATGGTTGGCGGTACTGTAGGTGTGCCTCGAACTGTGGATCAGGCAAAGGCTCATCCCGTCACTTGTTATGTCTTTGGTGCAGGTAAGGGTGACCAGCGTATCAACTTCAACACTTGGACGAATGTTGCCAGCACACAGGTCAATATCTCTGGTAATGCCCGTATCTATGGATCTACCTTCGGTGGTGGTGAGGATGGTCACGTCTTAGGTAATGTCGAAACGAACATCGGTGGCACCGTAAAAATCGACCTCAACGGCGATGGCGATACATCCGACGAGAGTGAGGCGTTCACAGCCCAAAACGGCCTGATAATTGGTACTACGGGAACCTCTGGAGTAGATGGAAATATCTTCGGCGGTGGCCGTGGTTTCAGTGAGACGGCCCTGACTGCTGGTGTGGTTGGCGGTAATGTGGATGTCAATATCTACAACGGTACCATTCTCGGAACTGTCTTTGGTGGCGGACGACTGGCATCTGTAGGAACGTTCTTTGCTGATGCCACTGATAAAGATAAATATGGTAAGATGCAGGGTGACTTAACAGACTTGAATCATGGCGTCATCAGAATCAATATCTCGGGTGGTACTATTGGCGCTACGGCAAGTGATGGTAAGTTGGCAACATCCGATTATACTATCGGTGATGTGTTCGGCGGCTCTAAAGGAAGTACGAGAAACGACCTGCAATTCGGTCTGGCTAAACAAACCTTTATCACCATGACGGGTGGTAAGGTGAAAGGTAGCGTCTATGGCGGTGGAGAGGTAGCCGTCGTAGAGGGCAATGCTACGATTGCGATTAGTGGCGGAGAGGTAGGTGACGGTGTGACAGCAAAAGGCGGAGCCAAGATAGGAAATGTCTTTGGTGGTGGTAAAGGTAATACGACTGTAGCCGATGCCGGACTAATCAAGGGAAATACCAAGGTGACGGTCAATCCTGGCTCTAACGGTGAGCCGAAGATATACCATAATATATATGGTGGTGGTGCCTACGGTTCGGTGGGTACCATCACATACGGTGATGCAACTTATGTTCCTAATCAGACTGCTGCGGTTTCAAAGATGCCGACTGCTTGGGAACGAGCAGCCGATGGAACTACTCAAGCGAATACCGGTACAGCCGAGGTTTATGTCTATGGTGGTACAATCGGTACTAATGGTGATGAAAACGGCATGGTGTTTGGATCGTCACGAGGCGATGTGGGTACGCCAGGTACAGATGGAGTCGATCCTAATGACCATCTGGCATGGGTTCATAATACGAAGGTTGTGATTGGCGGTGAAGGCATGAGCCCTATTGTCTATGGTTCTGTCTATGGTAGTGGTGAAAATGGACACGTATTTTATAATACTCAGGTTGATATTCATAATGGTACTATTGGTGTCACAGCCGATGATTCTTTTGGCGGCCCCAATTACCGTCTGCGCGGTAATGTCTACGGTGGAGGTTGCGGTGAGGATACCTATCCGGGTACAACGGGTACAACGAAAGAGAATTTCAACCCATTGGCAGGAATCGTGCTTGGTACTACAAATGTCACGATTGATGGTGGACAAGTTGTACACAATGTCTATGGCGCCGGTGCCTTAGGTTCGGCTACCAATACCTCGGTTACTATTGCTGGTAATGCCATCGTTGGTGTCTCAGGTAAAAATGGTGGTAATGTCTTTGGTGCAGCCCGTGGTAAGGAAGGCATCACTATTGTAGGCTCTAACCTGGCAAACTCCATTGCGACTGCAGTGAAGATCAATGGTGGTCAGATCTGGGGTAGTGTATATGGCGGCGGTGAAACTGGTAATGTCAAGCAAGACGTGAATGTTTCTATGACAGGCGGTGCCGTAGCCAAGGATGTCTATGGTGGTGGCGCCCTGGCACATACGCAGACCGCTAACTGGGATTTGACTACCAGTACCTGGGCAGAAGGCAAGACCTCTGCCAGTAGCACAACTATCGTCAGCCTGCTTGGCGGAACCATTAATGGCGATGCCTACGGTGGTGGTCTGGGCAGGAAGGCAGTAGCAGCCAAAGGTACTAATCCTGCTGTTACTGCCGTTGAGGCCATGGTGTATGGCGACGTGTTGGTGGAACTGAACAACAACAATGATGGCGGTGAGGCTGATGAAAGTAAGAAGGGCTGTGTCGTCAATCGCGTCTTCGGCTGTAACAACCTGAACGGCACGCCGAAGGGAAAGGTCAAGGTGTTTGTGTATGCCACACAAAAGAGCGGAGAACAAACTCTTGCTGATAAAGCGGAACTGAATACAGGAACCTACGATGTTCAGGCTGTCTATGGCGGTGGTAACTTAGCTGAATTTATACCGGCTGATGCCCTGTTAGACTATGCAACCAACCAGGCAAAGGTGGATGCTGCCTATCCAGAGGTGGTGGTTGACGGCTGTAGGCTGACCAGTATTAAATATGTGTATGGTGGAGGTAATGCGGCTCCTGTTCCTGCCTCATCCGTGGAAATCAGACGTGCCTACGAGATCTATGAGGTGTTCGGCGGCGGTAATGGCGCTGACGACTATTCCCTGGAAGAGCATGGAGAAACCGTCTGGTATAAGAATCCCGGTGCAAACGTGGGCTATTATACCTATGCAACCTATCCTAAGGGAGATGGTCAGGGAGCAGGAACACAGGCCGACCCCTACAAAGCAGTTGAGAATGCCCTCTATGCAGGAGGTGAAGAGAATAAAGAGGCGAGATTAGCCGCTGCTGACATACAATACGGTTCGGGTATCGCAAAGTTGGAGGTCAAGGGTGGATACATCCACGTCTCCTACGGCGGCAGTAACTCGTTAGGTAATGTCAGGGCGAAGCTCTCGTCACGCTATTCTGCTGCGTTTGATGATTGCGACATGCAAGTGGAGCAGTCTTACGGTGGTGGAAAGAACGCATGGAGCGATGCCGAGACCGACATGCTGGCAGACTGTGCCAAGGGTGTCAAGGAGATGTTCGGCGGTGCCAGGGATGCTGATGTCAATGGCGACATCAACCTGAGAATCACCAACGGCTCGTCGTTGGAGCGCGTGTTCGGCGGAAACAACACCAGTGGTGCTGTCAATGGCTCGATTACCATCACCATCGAGGAGGGTGGCTGCGAACCAATCCGTATCGGCGAACTGTATGCCGGTGGCTTCCTGGCACCTTACTCGGTCTATGGATATGAAAAGAACGAGGATGGCTCTTACAAGACAGCCGACGTGGAATATATTGATACAGACGGTCAGACAAAGACTCATACGCAGCGTATCCCACTCAAGAAAGGCGATGAAGGCGCACTGGCAACACCTCACAAGGATCCACGTATCAATGTGATTTCTGCCACCTATATAGGCAATATCTTCGGTGGCGGCTATCAGGCCAAGCTTGTGGGTAGTCCGCACATCAATGTCAACATGGAGCCGGGCAAGATTCTCGCTCACTATGTGAAGGATACGGAAGAAGACCCGTTTGTCGGTGAACACAAGGATGCTGATAATAACGTCGTCTATGTCGGTAAGGGAATTGCTGAGAATGGTGACGGTATCCTTGAAACTGGAACTATCGGCAATATCTACGGCGGCGGTAATATGGCCGATATCGTTGGTGACACGTATGTTGAGATTGGTACTGGCAAATGGGTAAATCTGGTAAAGGATAATGATGGAGATTACAGGGAGGTTGAAGAAACGTTAACCCGTAATGCTGCCACGATTACCGGCAATGTGTTCGGCGGTGGTAAGGGTAAGGCTGATTCGTTCAAGTGCGCGAAAGCAATGGTTGGAGTTGAAGACAGTGGCTCCGGCAGTACGAATGTCATCATCGGTAACGGTACAGTGGAAGGTTCTGTCTATGGCGGCGGTGAGATTGGCCGTGTGGAAGCGAATACGAACGTAACGATAGGACTCGAGGATGGAACAGGTGAACCCGTTATCAAGGGTAATGTGTTCGGAGCTGGCAGGGGCGTACATACACATGGCTATGCGGCTTTGGTACGTGGCAACAGTACTGTCACTGTCCAGGGTAAGACCAAAGTTGGCGGCAGTGTCTATGGTGGCGGCCAGATTGCGACGGTAGGCAAATATAAAATTGAGCATGATTTACCTTCTGAGACGACAGGAGGTGGATTATGTACCGTCACCGTCCAAGACAAAGCTGAAATTACAGGTAATGTCTTTGGTGCCGGTCAGGGTATCACGCCTGCTTATAATCAAGCTGACTATAAGAATTTCAAGAGCATGGTGAACGCTGTAAATAAACCAAGTGGGGACGAAAAAGATACTTGGGATTATTATGTCGATGAATACGGTCAGAAAGACGAAAGTCTCGTCTGGAAATATTATAAGACAGAGGCAGATTACCTGAAGTTCCTCCAGACGTTGGCCTTAGCCAGCAATACCGTTGTGACCATCGACGGAAGTGCTCAGGTCAAGAAGAACGTCTATGGCGGTAGCGAGAGTGGCTTCGTGCAGAATCATACTCAAGTAAATACTCAGGGCAGCAGTGTGATTGGAACGCAGACAATCTCAGGCGACGATGTCACGTACTCAGATGGTAATATCTTCGGTGGCGGAAAAGGTCTTGCTACTTTTGCCGAAGCCGGACTCGTGAAGGGAACCACCACACTCAATATTACCGATGGTACCATATACGGTAATGTCTATGGTGGCGGTGAGTTAGGTGCAGTCGGTAAATACACTGTTTCTGATGACATGAGGACGTTTACTTGGGGCAATCCGTATAACAATACGGGTGTTTGTAATGTCACGATTGCTGGTGGTACGATTGGGTCTGGTGTTGCGATGAGTGATGATGGCACTTATGCTAACGGTAATGTGTTCGGTGCTGGTAAGGGCCTTCAGGATACTTTCTGGTGTGAGAAAGCCATTGTGTACAAAGCGAATGTCAATATCAATGCAGGTAGGGTGAAAGGTAATGTATATGGCGGCGGCGAGGTTGGACGTGTGGAGACTGATGCTGAGGTGAAGATAGGCCCCGATTCAGGAACATCCACACCCGTTGTCGAAGGCAGCGTGTTCGGTGGAGGAGCCGGCGTCAAGACACATGGCTACTCTGCGCTGGTTCGCGGCAACACGTATGTTACCGTTCAGAGTTCAGCCCAGGTAGGACATAACGTCTATGGTGGCGGTCAGATTGCAGCAGTGGGCAAGTATTATCTTGTAACTGATGACAATCAGACTGAGCACCCAGGATTGTCGGTAGGAATGCCATATTCTCTGGTAGATGACGGTTTGGGAATATGTTATGTCACCATTAAGGGCGATGCCGAGATTACAGGTAGCATCTTCGGTGGCGGTAAAGGAAAGGTGCCTGAGAATCTGGATTATACCAAACCTCAAGGCGCAGCAGCCTCTGATTATCATACTACTTCCTACGATATTGATGCTCACATGCCTAAACGCATGATGAACGATTATGCAAGAAAGAATACTTACTGGGAATACTTTGGTCCTTCTACGAATAACATTATATGGGAGTATTTCGACACAGAGGACAAATACCTGACATTCCTTGAGACACTGGGATTGACCACACAGTCTGTCGTGGCAGTCGAGGGAGGCCAAGTTAATGGCAATGTCTATGGCGGTAGTGAGAGTGGTTTCGTTCAGCACAATACCTCTGTCACGATAGCAGGTGGCGAGATTGGTACGGAATCTGCCGGTGGCAACGTCTTTGGCGGCGGTCTTGGCCTTGCGACATTTGCTGAAGCCGGACGGGTAAGAGGAAACACCACTGTCAACGTCAATGCTGGCACGGTGAAAGGTAACGTCTATGGCGGCGGTCAGCTGGGTGATGTAGGTACCATTGTCAAGAACGCCGATTACAATTATAAATGGACCGACGAGGCTAATCCTGGCGAAACTTACAATTGGAACAACACCGGCGTTTGTAATGTGACTGTCAAAGGCGGTACGATAGGTACCGGTGTTGAGCCAGGTGACGACGGTACATACGCTAACGGTAATGTGTTTGGAGCAGGTAAGGGCCTTGAAGATACCTGGTGGTGTGAGAAAGCCATTGCATACAAGACGAATGTCACCATCACCGACGGCACAATCAATGGTACCGTCTACGGCGGTGGTCAGGTAGGTCGTGTGGAAAAAGATGCGACGGTGACGATAGGGACAGCAAATGAAACTGGGACTGGAAGCAAGCCCAATATCATTGGCAACGTCTTCGGTGCCGGTGCAGGTATCAAGACACATGGCTACTCGGCACTGGTGCGTGGCGACACTTATGTCACCGTTCAGGGCATAGCACAGGTCGGACATAGTGTCTATGGCGGTGGCGAGATAGCCTCGGTGGGACGGTTCACTGTCGTTGGTGGACTGCCGAAACATCCAGATAGCGGTGGAACTTGTACCGTCACGATCCAAGACCATGCTAAGATTGGAGCCGATGGTACGGGGCATAACGTCTTTGGTGCCTGCAAGGGTGTCAATCCTGCGCATATCGTAACTGCTGATCGTAAGAGTATGCAACTTCTTTCAAACGCACCAGAGAATGAAGAATTGTGGGATCATTATAACAATGATGAGACGTCTCCATTCATTTGGAGATATTATCCAGATGAGACTGATTACCTTGACTTCCTTGAGACGCTGGCCTTGACCAGTCACCCCGTTGTGACCATCGCCGGAGATGCTATTGTCAATGGCTCTGTCTTTGGTGGCGGCGAGAGAGGTATCACCTTAGGTAGCGTGGAAGTCAACATGAACGGCGGCACGGTGACTGAAGATGTCTATGGCGGCGGTTCTTTGGCTAACACAAACAAAGGCAACTGGGAAACCTCTACTAACACTTGGGCAGAAGGCAAGACTTCAGCAAGTTATACCACTGCTGTCAATCTGCATAACGGTACCATCAACGGCACCGTCTATGGCGGTGGATTAGGAGATGCCAACACAGCAGCACTTGTCTATGGTGATGTTGAGGTGAAACTGAATGAGACGATTGCCAGTGACAACTGTGTCGTAAAGGGTTATATCTTCGGCTGTAACAACGTGAACGGTACGCCAAAGGGACACGTCAAGGTGCATGTATTCAAGACGGCAGACAGCGCAAATAGTGTGAAGGACTCTGAAACACCTGTGGCCAACAGAACGACCTATGATGTGGCTGCGGTCTTTGGTGGCGGTAAGAGTGCTGACTATGTGCCTGAGGATACGAAGCAGAGCACTGAGGTCATTATCGAAGGTTGTGACCTGACCAGCATCAAGGATGTCTATGGCGGTGGCTATGGCGCTTCCACACCTGGTACAAATGTGTTGGTCAAGGGTACTTATATTATCGACAATGTATTTGGTGGCGGTTATGGTGCCGGTAGCTCAGATCCAGCAGATCCTGATTATAATCCAGGTGCAAACGTCGGTTACCGCTCTGACGGAACAACGTCATACGGTCTGGAGGATAGTGGCAAGGCCGTCGTCCAGCTGATGGCGGGAACCGTTAACAACGTCTATGGCGGCTCGAATACCAAGGGTGACATTCGCGGCGGTTCCGACGTGACGAACGTTACCAACGACGGCGGGGATGGTTGCTGCAGCAGTCTGACTGTTCAGGAGATCTATGGTGGCGGAAAGAGTGCCGACATGTACGGTGGTGCCGAGATATGCTTGAGTTGTATGCCCAACGACTGGATTGGAGCCATCTATGCCGGTGCAGAGAAAGCTAACGTGGGTAACGACGTGAGCCTGACGCTGACCAGCGGCAAATTCGAGCGTGTGTTTGGCGGTAACAAGTCGGGTGGTACTATTGAGGGGTACATCGAGGTGAACATCGAGGAGAATCCCGAGTGCGGTACACCGATTATCATCGGCGGACTCTATGGTGGCGGTAATGAAGCACCGTATACTGTTCCGGCGAGGTACACAGAAAACAATCCCAATTACCAGTCGCCGCGACTCAATGTGCGTGCCTTCACCAGCATCGGTAATATCTATGGTGGCGGCTTCGGAGCCAATGCTACCGTGACAGGCAATCCCATGGTGAACATCAATGTGGTCGAGGGTGGCAGAGCGTATGACGGAGAGACCAGAACGCTGGCAGACGGCTCGAAGGTCACCCTCTATGCCCGTTCTGCAGATGGCAAGATGGGTGTCATCGGTAATGTCTTCGGTGGCGGCAACGCTGCTTCAGTGATTGGTAAAACGTATGTGAACATCGGCACGCAGGAGTATGAGCAATTAAACAATATCATCGCTGGCGTAACTGATGTGACTGGCTACTACACCCGCTCTGGAGAAGGTACTGCTGAAAGTCCTTATGCCTACACAAAGGTAGAGCCGGTAGAGCCTGAAACGACGGTCATCGCTGATGCCCTCACCGTGTACTACAAGCCTGTCGTTGGTGCCGACATTCGCGGTAATGTCTATGGCGGTGGCAACAATGCTGAGGTCACTGGCAATACAAATGTGGTGATTGGTGCGATGGCACAATAAGTAAAGATGTAGACTGAAAACATGAGAATGAAAAGAACGATTATAGTGTCGCTTGTGACGCTGATGACCGTGTCAGGCATGGCACAAGTGATGGACTGTGAGAAGGACTGTCAGAAAGACTGCCAGCAGCAGAGGTGCTGGCAGCACCCCTGGCAGGGAAAGCGGGTGGCGTATTTCGGTGACTCAATCACAGACCCGAGGAACAATGGGTCGAAAAAGAAATACTGGGGATTCCTGCAAGACTGGCTCGGTATCACACCTTATGTCTACGGCGTGAGTGGACGGCAGTGGAACGATATCCCCCGTCAGGCGCAGAAGCTACAGGAGGAGCACGGCGACTCGGTGGATGCCATCCTGATCTTTATCGGCACGAATGACTATAATGCCGGTGTGCCTATCGGAGAGTGGTTCACCGAACGGCCGGAGAAGGTGATGGCGGGCATCCATGAGCCGAAGCACATGGTAGACCGCAGACACCGCTATCCGGTGATGAGCGACTCGACCTACCGGGGACGTATCAACAAGGCACTGGACTGTGTGAAGCGGATGTATCCGCAGAAGCAGATCGTGCTACTGACACCCATACACCGGGCGGAGTTCTATGCCAACGAGAAGAATTGGCAGCCAAGGGAGGACTATACGAACCAGTGCGGCGAGTATATCGATGCCTATGTCGAGTCGGTGAAGGAGGCTGGTAACCTCTGGGCGGTGCCGGTGATCGACCTGAACGCCCTCTGCGGACTCTATCCGCTGATGGACGAGATGGCACCGTACTTCCACAATACGGAGAACGACCGTCTGCATCCCAATGATGTGGGACAGGCCAGAATGGCGCAGACGCTGATGATGCAGCTGCTGACGCTACCCGTCTATTAAGTAATAGTCGTGGCGGATATTAATTCGCTATTACGAGTTGTAGGTGTGTACCGAGGTCCCTTGAGCCGAAGGTAGGTAGTTGATGCCCCACCAGCACATCTGCAACAGAATGAATGAGACGAGCAGCACACTGAGTGCCAGTCGGGGGTTGTGCCCTGGCAGCTGACGGTAATGTATATAAATAAGGTACGCGAACCAGGTGATGGCAGCCCATGTCTCCTTCGGATCCCACGACCAGTAGTGTCCCCATGCCTCTTTCGCCCAGAGGGCACCAAAGAGCATGCCAAAGGTCATAAAGGCCAGGCCTGTATAGACGAGGTTGTCGGTGATGGCGTACTCCTCATCCGTCGCGGCCGTACGTTTGAAGAACAGCAGATAGAGGGCCATCACTGTGGCAGCACCTAAGAGGGCATAGGCGAACATATAGACAATCACATGAGGTGCAAACCACGGACTCTGTAAAGCCGGCATCAGCGTCTTAGAGTGAATCTCGGGCTTGAAGAGGTTCACGCAGATGAACACCAGTGACAGAATGGTCGAGAAGGTGAGGATCCACTTGTACTTCCAGCGTGAATACACCATCAGTCCTGCCAGCGGCAGGAAGAACGAATACCACAAGCGCGTCTCTCCCATCGTCCTCAGCGGAGGGCGTTCCAGCGAAATCCACATCGCCACGATAAAGCTGAAGAACACTAATAGTCCTATTGTTGTCGACGAGTATGCCACAACAGTCTTCCCCTTCCATGCGGCAATGGCTCCTATGGCCCATAGCAACACTGACAGGACGGCAAAATAAATAAACTCTTCCCAAGTCATAAGTATAGTCCTTTATCTTCTTACTGTTTCTCTCTCCTTCTCACTCCCCTCCCGAAAATAAACATACAGAGGGCACCGCCGAGCATCATGTAGATGCCAGTATAGACGAGGGGCAACCACGGGTCGCTCACAAGTTCGAGGATAGAGATCTCGCTCTTGGCACCCATGGCCGTGTCGTAGCCGTACTGATAGATCTTCCACCCCTCTATCTCATAGGGTTTGTTCACGTCGACAGTTGTCTCGATGTTCTTCCCACTCTCTGTCTTGATTCCTATCAGAGAGGCAAAGCGCTTGGGTGAGCCGTCGTCGTAGGTCTCCATGATGAACTTCTTCAGTTCAATCTTCAACGGCATCTCCTTCACGGTGCCATTCGTTGTCAGTGCCCGCCACTCTGGCTCTCCTATAGCCGTGATCATCTTCAGCCGTTGCATGTCGGCATTGCCCAGGGAGGCCGTTGTCATGGCAAGGAAGAGTCCCAGGTGGTTCAGCATGAAGGGGATGTCGCGCTTCCAGTTGGTGAGATGCAGCGCACGGCGCAGGATGACCTGTCCCAGGATGATGGCCATATACACATAGATGAGCACGAACGGCCAGAATGACAGCATGTCGTTCAGCCACGTTCCGTTCGTCTCCTGTCGTGTCAGTCCCATGATAATCGTCAGTATCACGGCGTAAGTAAGTGCCGGGATGGCCGCCTGATAGGTGCCGATGAACTGACAGCCGTACACTTTCTTCCTCAGCAGGTAGATGACCGTTACCAATGCGATGAAGCCGGCCAGTACGATGCCGTTAACCGGCCAGGCAAAAGCATCCCATACGACTTGCCCGACGCACTGCTGCAGTGCCAGACCCGCTACGATCAGGCCTCCTCCGATGAGGAAACCCTCTTTCATTGACCAAGGTCTATTCCACATATCTTGTCTTTTTAGCGCTGCAAAGATACACAGATTCTCTGAAACTGCCAAATGATTCATGTATTTTTAGCATCCGCATTCGTGGCTATGCTATTCATCGCAGAGAGGTTGTTAGTGAAATGTGCCATAAAATGTCGGTATCTTACCACCAAAGCGCAGGTATAGGCCGAAATATCACCAAAAAGTTGACCATATCCGATGAATTCCTGCCTTTTTGTATAGGGATTAGCGGAATAATGTGTATCTTTGCAGCACAATCGACAACCATCGATATGTCGGATAAGAAAAAATAACGATTATCAACTGATATGGAACAACAGAAACCTCTGGTACCGCGTAAGTACCTCCTGACCTTTATCCTCATCACGTCGCTCTTTGCACTGTGGGGCTTTGCCAACGATATCACCAACCCGATGGTGGCGGCCTTCCAGACGGTGATGGAACTGTCGGCAGCGAAGGCCTCGATGATACAGTTTGCCTTCTATGGCGGCTATGCCACGATGGCCGTGCCTGCCGCCCTCTTCATCCGCAAGTATTCGTATAAGCGG
>CAMNPN010000012.1 GCA_946548085.1 uncultured Prevotella sp.
ATGTATTCTTTCAAGACTTCCCCGTTTCGCTGATTTCAAAGGTCGTGGATGCGGACGAAGGGCTGAGCCATGCACTCGCCGGAGCCTCCCCACAGGCCATCACAGCCCGCTATGGCTTTGACTACGATACAGACTATTCGCACATCAAATGGGCTTTCATTCCCAATGTCATGCTGCTGAACTTGAACTACGTCGGTGCCGACCACCACATTCGCTTGGAGTTTAACAACAACAGCCAGTATTACACGTTTACGAAGGACGAACTGCAACAGCCGAAAGCATTCCGCTCACTTGCAGAATACGGCATAACCCTGCAACTGGAAGCTATCTACGACGGTTCCACTCTCATACAGCGTTTCGGCTATGAGAATGGGAACTATATGCATATTATCTTTAAGACAGAATGCTCACAAAGTGTCTGACACCTTGTGAGCACGAAGAGGAAGTAAGGGTCAACAAACAACAATAAGTAAAAAAATGGGCGACCTTCACAGGTGACCCATTTTTTAAAAGGTTACTTTAAGGTCGTAAAGAAAACTCCGGCAGCAGGAGCAAAAAAATATCTTTCATAGTTGGCCCTACGTCTCACTTCTGCTCGCGCTGTGAAATTTCGGAACCGCTGCCCTTTTATATCTTTTAATCATGTACCTAAATCTGATGCAAAGATAAGGAAATAAATTGAACCAATGAGCAAAGAATATAAAAAGTTTTCCATTCATGTAAGTTAAATATTTATAATCATGTTAAATTCAATTAAGTCCTTGTTATTAAGAGATTTATTAATTATCTTTGTTCTTTTTATTCATTATAATAATACAATCTAAACATAAAGTTAAGTGATTTCATATAATGGTAAAAGAATCAACCATTTATACATCGTCGTAACACACAAAATCCTTACAAAACCGAAGAAGGGATACAGACATGTAAGGAACTATCCATAAATAATCAATACGGTAACCTTCTTTTTTCCATCAAACAGGCTATCAATTGAGAAAAAATCGCTAACTTTGCAGGAGTAAGCAGAAAGAGAGGGACAATAGAATAAGAAAAGATTGAAGTAGACCTATAAAAAGATTCTGACATGAAACCCAAGAAAATAGTAGCCAAGGAGATTATCGCAACAATGGAGTCGCTGCGAGATGAAGGTCAGCGACAGGTGTTAATGCGATTCTTCAAGACAGGGCCGGGAGAGTATGGTGAGGGTGACGAATTCCTGGGTTTGAAAGTGCCCCAGACGCGGGAGGTTGCGAAAGCGGCCAGCGACACCCCACTCTGTGAGATACCAGAGCTGCTGATGTCGGAATGGCATGAAGTGCGCTTATGCGGACTGCTGATCATGGTTTCCAAGTTTGAGAAGCTGTCCACAAAGCGACTATTGCACGACGAAGAGGCCATCAGCAAGCGCGACGAGATCGTGGCACTCTATCTGAAGTATGCCGAACGTGCCAACAACTGGGACTTGGTGGACCTCTCAGCTCCCAAGATACTGGGGCACTGGCTACTTCTGCCCACCAGGCTGGGAATCAGTTCTTTCGCCGACATCAAGCCTAAGGACTTAAATGCTCTGGAGGCCAAGCCGTCGGATATAAAGACTATGGTGCTCGATGCACTGGCGCAGAGCAACAACCTCTGGCGCCAGCGCATGAGCATCGTCTGCACGTGGAAGACCTCGCAGCAGGGCGACCCTTCGTGGTGCCTGCGCTATGCTGAGATGCACCTGCACCACCCTCACGACCTGATGCACAAGGCCGTCGGGTGGATGCTGCGCGAGATGGGAAAACGGTGCAGTATGGACCTTCTGCGCGACTTCCTGCGCCAACACGTCCACGAGATGCCTCGCACCACCCTCCGCTATGCCATCGAAAAGATGTCGGAAGCAGAGCGGAAAGAGTGGATGAGATAATCTCACAAGAGGCACAATCGCTTTTGCGACAGACCCCTTCCCTCCTCTTAAGGGGAGGGAAGGGGTGGAGCTGTAAATTCAATTCCACATGATTATTGGTTCATCATATTGAACACCCTATTTCTGAGATCATTATATATTAATAGGTAATGTCAATAACGGGACGTAGATATACAGTACTAACATAATCGGAAGATATCACTTCTTTTACAAAATTACTGTCCGTACCTTTATCGACTTTCACCCTGCTAAGGGTTCCATCATTCATACAATAGTATTGGCCTTTTTCAATGCCTGGAGTATTTATGTCAGCAAAGAACAGGTTACACTCACTGAGTGTAGGTACACGCCAACTATTTGTAACTCCTTCAGGCTTCGGATAACTAATTAAAGCATTAGCCATCTGCGATTCGTTCACGATATTATTCTTCAAAGTATTTGCCAACAAGACTGCCGTACGGTTCGTTTCATCGACAGAAACGACATAACATCCTTTATATGTCTGGCCTACGACAGGAGCATCAGATGCGCCAGAGCCTGCATCGGAACCACCAGAGCCAGAGGCTGGATCGCTGCCAGCGCCAGAACCTGATCCAGAATCGCTGACGGCATTGTTCTCATCGAAATCGAAGGGGATGTCTGTATTCGTGTCAGCCCAAGGCTGTAGGGAGAGCGAGCCAGAAAGAGTGACGCCAAGAGGCTCGGTATAAGTACCAGCGATATCGTACTTGTTGTTGGCTGTCAGTGCAGTCTCAGCGGTATAGGTATAGCTGCTGGGCTCACCCTCAGCATGGGTGAAAGTGACAGTGATGGTAGGCACGCCCTTTGACGGGAAGACGAGCTGACGGGGAGTAGCCTCCCAGACGCCTTCGGTGGTGGCTGCCGTGAGGGGAATGGTAACAGTGAGGGGATTATCTTCAACATAGGTGCCATTGAACTGGATGGCGGAGTAGAAGGGTGCTACTGAGACGGTGACGCCTGTGACATCTGCCGGCACCTGACTGATGGTGACTGTCGAGAGTTCGAGCACCTTGCGCTGAAGCGTCATGTCTACTGTCTCAGCATCACCATCGCTGAGGGATACTGTTGACGATGCCATCAGCAAGTCACCCATAGCTTGTCCTTCAACAGGGGTGATGGTCGACGTAGGCGAAGGCGTAGCAGGTATCTGAAAGGAAGACAGATCGCCAGGACCAAGTGCACAAAGAGTATAAGAACCTTCAGGCAACTTGACTGAGGCAGAAGCAGAGGTGTAGCTACCTGCAGCATCCGTCTGCAGCGTACGAACGAAAGCCCCACTACCATTGAAAAGATAGACAGAAGCAACAGAGGCGGAGGGATCATCGCCCTCACGGGTGTGGGTGACGATACGGAGTTCATTAGCTGTCGACTGACTGAACGACTCAAGGTCTGAAGTCTGTTCACTGCAACTGACGACACACACGAAGCCACTAATAGCTGCGACGGAATGAATCAAGAAATTTTTCATAACTTTGCATTTTAAATAGTTAGACATGTTAACTCTGGGTGGGCGCTGACGGATTCGAACCGCCGACCCTCTGCTTGTAAGGCAGATGCTCTAAACCAGCTGAGCTAAGCGCCCGTGTTTTCGTTTGCGAGTGCAAAGGTACACAAAAAAGTGAAAAGAGAAAAGCGGAAAGTGAAGAATTTGCTACTGCCTTAACAAACGTTAACCCTTTCCGCCAAGAAGTTGCTCAATATCGCCCTGTGGGAGGATGCTGAGGATGGGTTTGCCGTTGGGAGTATAGTTGACGTTGGAGCAGCTGAAAAGCTGGTTTATGATTTGATCCATCTCGTCGTTAGAGAGCACCTGCCCGTATGGCGTAGCCACATATTGAGCGAGGGAGAGGGCGATGGCCGAGGAGTGAGGTGCAAGGAGTGAGGCTTGAGACTGATCTGACTCTGAAAGTTCGGCATCGGCCACTATCTGTTGCAGGAGGGAGGCTGGTGCGATGTCTTTAAGATCAGCAGGGATGCCATTGATGGCAAAGGTGCCGCCACCAAGATCGGAGAGATCGAACCCCACGGCAGCAAGGCTGGGAAGCAGTTGCTGAATCACGACGGTCTCTGCCGCCGAGAAGCGGACCGTTTCAGGGAAAAGCATCTTCTGAGTGGCAGCGGTATGACTCTCGAGCTGTTGCAGGCAACGTTCATACTGTATGCGCACATCGGCCCTATGCTGGTCGATAATCATGAGGCCAGACTTGACGGCTGTCATGATATAGCAACCCTTATACTGATAGTGGAGGGGCGAGAGGTCGGTGTTTAGTGGGATATGTGAGGTGGAAGGTGGAATGAGATTACCTTCTTTCGCAGGGAAGAGAGAGTCCCAGTCAGGAGGGACAGTCTGACGGTGCCCCACTGCCGGGCTAAACTCACCAGTACCTCGGCTCATATCCAAGCTGAGCTCACCTGAACCTTGGGCTTCGCTATGAGAACGGAAGGGATTGTAGTCGGGATTGTAGCTCACCTTTGGTGCCACGATATTGTCGCGCTGGGGATCAAAGACAGGGATGTCAGGCTTACCCTGCACGTCGAAATCGATGGCAGGCACATCACAAAATCGGCCTAAGGCATCTCGGACTGTTGCCGTGAGCACCTGCCAGATGGCCTGCTCGTTCTCGAACTTTATCTCCGTCTTCGTGGGGTGGATATTGACGTCGATTGCAGCGGGAGGGACCTCGAAATAAAGGAAATAAGGAACCTGCATACCCTCAGGTATCATGCGGTCGTAGGCCGTGATGACTGCCTTGTGGAAATATGGATGGCGCATGTAGCGGCTGTTGACGAAAAAGAAGTCGTGTCCACTCTTCTTACGAGCCGTCTCAGGCTTTCCCACGAAGCCTGTGATGTTGCAAAGCGAGGTCTGTACCTCCACTGGCAGCAGGTCTTGACTGTACTGGCGTCCGAAGACGTCGGCAATACGCTGGCGCAGGTTAGAGGGCTTGAGGTTCTGGAGTTCCGCACCATTATGATGGAGTGTGAAATGGATGTCGGGATAGACGAGCACAATGCGCTCGAAGGCCTGAAGGATATTGCTGAGTTCCGTCGTGTTTGACTTGAGGAACTTCCGTCGCGCAGGTACATTATAAAATAAGTTGTCTACCTTGAAGCTACTGCCAACGGCACAGGCTACGGGCTCGTGGGACACCACCTTCGAGGCAGCGACCTCAAGGCGCGTGCCTACCTCATCATCAGCCTTACGTGTAAGTAGTTCTACCTGAGCCACGGCAGCGATGGAGGGAAGGGCCTCGCCACGGAAACCCATCGTATGGAGAGAGAAAAGGTCGTCGGCCTGTCGGATCTTCGATGTGGCATGACGCTCGAAGGCCAGACGAGCATCGGTGTCTGACATACCACAGCCATCATCAATGACCTGAATAGTGGTACGACCGGCATCCACGATAATCACGTTGATGGTCTTAGCGCCTGCATCGACCGCGTTCTCAACGAGCTCCTTCACGACAGAGGCTGGCCGCTGGATAACTTCACCTGCGGCGATCTGGTTGGCAACACTATCTGGTAGGAGATTGATTATATCCGACATCTTTATTCACTTTTTTGCTTCTTCACCCTTTTTCTCTCGCCAGCTGAAGATATCATAACGGTTGAGAGGACGCACGTAGTCGTACCACGCAAAGCCTGGCAGACGCTTACGGTCGGCAGGTATCTGGTTGAGTGGATACATCGTGCCAGAGGTCTTCGGTGTCCACACGCTCTCGAGCTTCTGATCCTTAAGGAACATACGAAGTTCGGTGGTCTCCTGATAGTTGTATATGATGGGTAGCGTGTCGCCCTCTTCGAAATAGTAACCAATAAGCACGTTGTCCTTAGCCTTCGCCTCGCGAATCTTACCGTCGATGAAATAGGAGAACATCTCTTTCGAAGACACCTGATTATAACAGGCCGTGTCGGAGCGCAACTGCTGGATGGAGAAAGCATTGCCTATGATATGGGTGTGGTCGATGACGGAGTCGCGCATATAGACATTTACCAAATCGCCCACCAGTTGCTGACCGTTGTTCCACATAATCGGGTCGTGGTAGAGGGTCATGCAGGAGTCCTTGGAGTTGTAGACGAGCGAGTCGCAGACTGCCTGCACGTCTCGCCGGAAGGCTCTGACATGGTGGTAGGCATGAATTTTGCGGTAGACGGAGTCTGTCTCGTTGTTGAAGGTGACGACCTTGAATGTGTCGGCATGCATGAAGAGCGAGTCGCCCTGCGAGAAATCGATAGCCACAGCACTATCAGTACACATGGCATAGCCTGTGTTCTCATAGTACTCTCCGTAGTTTCCTGTGAGTTTATTGCGGTTGACGGAGTCGACATAGACCACATCGTAGAAGGCCTGACTGAAACCCATTTTACTATCGTAGTAGACACTGTCGCCCACCAGCATCTTTCCCCCGTTGGTCAGCACAGAACGGTTCATCAAACGAGCCCGTTCAAGTTTGGTGTCATAAAAGCCCAACTCAGAATAGATATGGTTAGCTCCTGATGTGATATCAGAGGGGCCTACAATATGAGCCATCGAATTATGATTATCGTAATAAAGAGTGTCTGTGGTAAGGAAGAATTCGGGATTCTTCATCTTCACGTCGTAGTTGAATACCGACATCTTCGTCTTCGTGTTATACTCCCCCCAGTCGGATGTGAGCGTAGTATTACCGTCGATCATTTTGCCGCCCTCGAAGAAATAGGCATTGTCGTAGATACGATCGAAGTCGAGGCTGTCCGTATAGAGCACAGTCTTACGATGCTTGAGAACAACATTATAACGGGCTCGCGCCATCTGCTCATTGCCGTCGTAGTAGGCATAGTCGCTGACGAGTGACAGCGTATCACCCTGATACATTCTGACATGGCCAAAGGCTTCAAACGAGTTGGAAGCCTCATAGAAATAGGCACTGTCGCAATACAGGCGAGCCCCCTGATGGGTAAAGTGCACCTTGCCGTTGAGGATGGTTGCATCCGCATTCAGGCGCTGATCATAGTGGAGTACATCGGCGTGGACAAGGTACACCCTCGAGTCTTGTGTCCTTGCCCTTCGGACAGAGCGCTTTGCCTTTCCTTTCTGAGCATAGGCATCAAAACTAGCAACAGACACCAGTATGCATACAAGTCCCAACAGATATAAGAAAGACTTTCTCATCACGTTCCTTGCACCTCTCGCCTCTAACCGCTATTTTATCCACCCCTCGTACTCGAACTTACAGTCCTGATAGCCGTCGTTCAGACGGGTATAGACACTCTTAATCTTGTCGACCACCCACTGATGGATACGCTCGTTCTGGCGACGCTGTGTCACCACATCTTTAAGTGTCTGGAAGTCTTCGGAGATAGACGCTCTATGCCCTTCGATACGGTTTTTCAGTTTGGCAATAACACAGACTGTCTTACCACGCTGATTAATGAGTTGGAATGCCCGCGACACTTGTCCCACTTGCATCGTGTCGACCACCTTCGCCACCTCCGGCGGCAGGTCTTGCATCTTGAAGCGAGAGGTGATGCGACCATTCTGAGAGTCACTGTTCGACATCAGTCCCTTGTTGTTACGGGTGTCCTTATCATCAGAGAGCATTGAGGCGGCATCCTCAAAGGTGAACTTCCCAGCACGGATATTGCTGGCAATAGAGTCAAGGCGAACGAGCGTGCGGTTAATATCTTCATCAGAAACAATCGGCTTACGAAGGATATGACGCACATTGACCTTGTCACCGCGCTTCTCGATCAGCTGGATGATATGGAAGCCGAATTCCGACTCAACTATTTTCGACACCTTCTTTGGATCAGTGAGATTAAAGGCCACAGATGCGAAGGCAGGATCGAGCATGCCACGCCCAGAGAAGCCCAGCTCACCACCACGACGTGCTGTACCAGGGTCTTCAGAATAGAGTCGTGCCAACGTGGAGAAAGAGGCATCGCCGCGGTTCACGCGGTCTGTGTATTCACGGAGCTCATCTTTCACACGGTTAAGTTCCTCAACAGGGATCTTCGGCGTGTTCTGCACAATCTCCACCTCAACTTCTGTAGGGATGAACGGCAGACTATCCTGCGGCAGGTCTTTGAAGTAACGGCGCACGTCGGCTGGGGTGACAGCAATGTCCTCGACAAGCTTCTGCTTCATCTTCTGAACCATCTGACGGTCTTTCAGTTCGTCACGCAGGTCATTACGAATCTGCGAAAGAGGCTTGTGCCGATACTCCTCAAGCCGTTCGCGCGAGCCGTCGACCATCTCAAGCCAATAGTTGATGTGCTGCTCTACCTCTGATGCCACATCAGCATCGGTAACCTCGATACTATCAATCTGCGCCTGGTGCTTGAAAAGTTTCTGTACCGCAATCTGCTCTGGAATCGTACAGTCAGGGTCGCCAGACCATTTCACCCCTTCCATCGCAGCCTGCATACGGAAAGACTCTACATCAGACTTGAGGATGGCCTCATCGCCCACAACCCATATCACCTCGTCGATGACAGTACCCATACTAACCGAATCACTATCAGCAGCAGTGATAGCCGACAGGCCAGCAGCAGGATTTGCAGTAAAGGCCATCCCAATGAAAGGAAGACCTAACAGTAGGATTACGATCAGATTCCTTGTCGTCTTCATCAGTGTTTGTTTACAGTTTTCAATACGTCTTCATAAATCTTAACGGCATAGCGCTGACGTAACGCAGCCACCCACTGCTGTTCAAGAGCTTGCTGATAGTCCTCAACCACTTGGCCACGCACATCAGTATAGTCTTGAGGCTTTTTCAGCTTCTTGCCATAGACAGCGTCGATGGGATAATCTTTGTTCACCTCAACTGGCTTATCGAGAGAGGTACGGAATATCTTATGGTCTACCAGCCGACTGTCGCCTGGCTTGAAAAGTCCCTGTTCCACCCGGATACGGATGACAGAGTCGGGGTTGAAGGTCTTACGAAGGGCATCAGCCCACTGGCTGAACGGCAGTTTCTTCACACATTTCTTCACGGCCTTGACATCAGCCAGATTCTTCACGTGGTAGGCTATTCCCTTGAAGCGAGGCTCAGGGAAACGATAGTCCTTCTTGTGCGAACGGAACCATGCATCGAGAGCAGCTTCGTCCTTGGACGCCTTCTCCCAGACCTGGCGGTTGCTTATCTCATAGACCAACAAACCATCATGATATTCCTGTATGAGATATTTCATCTCTGTATCGACAGCACCTAAAGAGTCTGCACGACGCGCCATATACTGCTCTTCCGTCGTCTGCCCACCAGCGACTGCTGATTTAATTTTCTGACGGGCAATAGCCTCTCGAATCCCTTGCTGTTCAAACGAGCGCACAATCTGATCTTTAAGTTCCTCAAAAGGTTCGAGTTGTTTGCGATCCTTCATCAGAATGATATGATAGCCATCAGGACTTTGAACAGGCCTGCTCACCTCCCCTTTCTGGAGAGCATAGGCGGCTTCCTCAAACTCTGGATAAACCTGATTGGGACCAATCCATGCCAACTCGCCACCATTGACAGCACTACGACGATCCTGGGACACTTTCTTGCAGAGCTCAGCAAAGTCGGCACCCTGTTTGATGGCCTGCCACACCGAATCAGCTCGCTGTGCGACGGTTCTCTGTTCCTCTGCCGTTGCCTTGGTTGAGAGACGCAGGAAGATATGCGCAGGAAGAATAAGTCCCTTCGAGCCTATCTGCTCCTTGGCACGGTCGTAGGCATTCCGAGCCTCTGAGAGGACTTCATCGTCGGATGCCATCGAGGGAAGTACCTGCTGATCGCGGTAAACTGCATATTCCTGTTTGAAAGAAGTCAGTGTGTCGAGTTTCGCATCAAGAGCAGCAGCAACCTTCATCTTATAAATGGCATAGAGATCGGCATATTCCTCAACGGTCTTTTTGTCAATCACGCCATCAGCATTATTCTTGTTAAAAGAATACTCGAATTCTGAACGATTCACGTCCACGCCATTGACTGTCATCACAACTGGATCAGACTGAGCCTTCACAGCCAGGACAGTAATGAACAGGGATGCCAGCAAAAAGAATCTTCTCATCTTAGTCGTTTGGTCTTGAATAGTTTGGAGCTTCACTGGTAATGGTGATATCATGAGGATGGCTCTCGTTCACGCCAGCATTAGTGATACGGGTGAACTTCGCATTATGAAGCTGCTCGATAGTGCCAGCACCACAGTAGCCCATGCCCGAGCGCAGACCACCAACCATCTGGTAGATAACCTCCTGAACAGTTCCCTTGTAAGGCACACGACCAGCTATACCCTCAGGAACCAGCTTCTTCACTTCCTTCGTATCGCTCTGGAAATAGCGGTCCTTAGAACCATGCTTCTGCTCCATAGCCTCAAGGGATCCCATACCACGGTAACTCTTGAACTTACGGCCATTATAGATGATGGTGTCGCCAGGGCTCTCTTCTGTACCAGCGACGAGCGAACCCATCATTACACAGCTGCCACCAGCGGCAAGAGCCTTGACAATGTCACCAGAGTAGCGCAGACCTCCATCTGCAATCAGAGGTACACCCGTTCCTTTCAACACGCTATAAACATCGTAGATAGCACTGAGCTGTGGCACACCTACTCCAGCCACCACACGCGTGGTACAGATAGAGCCTGGACCAATGCCAACCTTGATGGCGTCAGCACCATTGTCGATGAGCATCTTTGCAGCCTCACCTGTGGCAACATTACCTACGACGATGTCAATTTGCGGGAAGTGCTTCTTTGCCTCAACAAGTTTCTCTATGACAGACTTCGAATGACCATGAGCGGTATCAATGACAATAGCATCGGCACCAGCATCAACGAGGGCCTGCATACGATCGAGTGTATCGGCTGTAACACCTACACCTGCCGCCACGCGCAAACGGCCTTTCTCGTCCTTACAAGCCATGGGCTTATCCTTTGCCTTCGTGATGTCCTTATAGGTAATGAGGCCGATGAGACGATTATCTTTGTCCACTACCGGCAATTTTTCTATCTTGTTCTTCTGAAGAATTTCCGCTGCCGCCATCAGGTCGGTCTGTTGGTGGGTGGTCACAAGATGATCCTTTGACATAACCTCATCCACACGGCGGTCCAACTGACGCTCGAAACGAAGGTCACGGTTGGTGACGATACCCACGAGATGGTTGTCATCGTCGACCACAGGAATACCACCAATATGATACTCCGACATAATATCGAGAGCCTGAGCCACCGTCGACCCTAAGGGGATGGTGATCGGATCGTAAATCATTCCATTTTCTGCCCGTTTGACGATAGCCACCTGACGAGCCTGATCCTCAATAGACATATTCTTATGAATCACGCCAATACCACCCTCACGAGCGATGGCAATGGCCATCTGTGACTCTGTAACAGTATCCATCGCAGCTGTCACAAAAGGCACATTCAACTCAATGTTGCGTGAGAAACGCGTTTTCAACTCTACTGTCTTGGGCAGTACCTCAGAATAAGCTGGGATCAACAGGACGTCGTCGAAAGTGAGGCCGTCCATTACAATTTTGTCTGCAATAAATGAAGCCATAAAATAACCTTTCCTTTAAATATTGCGTGCAAAGGTACAAAAAAGATTGAAGATTGAAGATTGAAGACTGAAGATTTTATATAGACTTGTTATTTTTTAACGTTCAATCTTCAATTTTCAATCTTCAATAACTATTAGTTAGCCATTTCTGATAGGAACTTAATCCTCACGAGTCGGATCTCATCTTCGGAGTACTCGTCGCCCAACTCTTTCTGAGCTACACTCAGACGATCGGTATCCGACTCACAGAAATAGTCGTAAATATCATCGACATGATCCTCGTCCATCACTTCATCCAGGAAATAGTCGATATTGAGTTTTGTTCCGCTGTAAACGATGGCCTCCACCTCGTCGAGCAGCTCATCGAAGTCGATACCCTGGGCAGTGGCAATATCGTCGAGGGCAATCTGACGGTCTATGCTTTGGATGATTTTTACCTTCAGCATAGACTTCTTGGCTACCGTACGTACACGCATGTCCACCTGCCGCTCAATCTCGTTCTCCTCACAATATTGGCGAATCAGGTCGACAAACTCCTTGGCATAAGGCTGTTTCACCTTACCCTCGCCAACGCCCTGGATATTCTTCAACTCCTCCAGGGTTACAGGATAGTCTGTCGCCATTTGTTCAAGTGACACATCCTGGAAGATCACATACGGCGGACGTTCCATACGCTTGGACACTTTTTTACGCAACTCCCTCAGCATGGCACTCAACGTTGGATCGAGAGCGCTAATGCCGCCCTCCTGATCCGGCATCTCGTCGTCGCCTGTGAACTCTGTGTCCTTCACGATCATAAACGATTTAGGCGACTTCAGGAACTTCTTTCCAGCAGCCGTCACTTTCAACAAGCCGTAGTTCTCTACTTCCTTCAGCAAATAGCCTGCGATAAGTGCCTGACGAATAACGGGATTCCAAATTTTCTCATCATCGTCGGCTCCTGCACCGAAGTTTTCAAAGTCTTCATGGTGATGGGCAATGATTTCGTCCGTCTCTTTACCCGTAATAAAATCAATGACATAGTCGGCACGGAAATTCTCCTTGATCTCAAGAATGGATTTCAAGACAATAACAAGCTGATCCTTTGCCTCAATCTCCGTCTTGGGATGCAGACAGTTGTCACAGTTACCACAGTTGTCTTTCGTATAAGTCTCGCCAAAATAGTGTAACAGCATCTTTCTTCGGCAGACCGACGACTCGGCATAGGCTGCTGTCTCGACAAGCAGCTGCCGTCCGATATCCTGTTCCGCTACAGGCTTCCCTTCCATGAACTTATCCAATTTCTGGAGATCCTTATTTGAATAGAAAGCGATGCACAAGCCTTCTCCACCGTCACGTCCTGCTCGTCCAGTTTCCTGATAATAGCCTTCCAGAGACTTAGGGATGTCATAGTGGATTACAAAGCGCACATCAGGTTTGTCGATACCCATTCCAAAGGCGATGGTAGCCACGATCACATCGATATTCTCCATCAAAAAATCATCTTGTGTCTGAGTCCTGGTAGCAGAGTCGAGACCAGCATGATAGGCTGCCGCCTTGATATCATTTGCCTGCAGTACAGCTGCCAGTTCCTCCACTTTCTTACGCGACAGGCAATAGATGATACCGCTCTTGCCTGGATGTTGTTTGATAAACTTGATGATATCCTTGTCAACATCCTTCGTCTTTGCACGTACCTCATAATATAGATTCGGACGATTGAAGGAGCTTTTAAACTCCTTTGCATCTACCATGCCCAGATTTTTCTTGATATCAGAGCGCACTTTGTCCGTAGCAGTAGCCGTCAATGCAATAATGGGAGCTTTGCCAATCTCATTGACGATAGGACGTATGCGCCGATATTCAGGACGGAAGTCATGGCCCCATTCAGAGATACAGTGTGCCTCATCGACAGCATAGAACGAGATCTTTACCGTCTTCAAGAACTCCACATTATCCTCTTTTGTAAGTGACTCTGGGGCAACATACAACAGTTTTGTGTATCCTGCAAGAATATCGGCCTTCACCTGGTCAATGGCAGCCTTATTCAACGAAGAATTCAGGTAATGGGCCGTCCCCTCGTGCTCACTCAGGTTTGTAATGACATCCACCTGATTCTTCATCAAGGCAATGAGAGGTGAGATGACTATGGCCGTACCATCCATCAGAAGTGATGGCAGTTGATAGCAGAGTGACTTGCCACCACCCGTAGGCATTAGTACAAAAGTATCGTTGCCATCAAGCAAGTTGCGAATGATTTGCTCCTGGTCTCCCTTGAACTTATCAAACCCAAAGTACTTTTTCAAGGCTTCAGTCAGATTTGTTTTTTCGCTCATATAGTTTAGTCATTAGGCTTTTTATTTATTATAAGCGCGATTGTGCCAGTTGCTCTCGCACATAGTCAGGCGTCACGCTAAATTTCTTTACTCTCCGAGAAGGCAGATCATACATAGCCTCCATCATTATATTCTCAACAATAGACCGTAGCCCGCGGGCACCGAGTTTAAATTCTATTGCCTTTTCGACAATAATATCAAGTGCTTCTGGTGTAAACTCCAACTCCACCCCGTCCAGTTCCAGGAGTTTCTTATATTGTTTTACAATCGAGTTCTTCGGTTCTGTCAGGATTTGCTTGAGAGCCGTCTTGTCGAGAGGATTCAGATAGGTGAGCACAGGCATACGCCCGATAATCTCGGGTATCATGCCAAAAGCCTTCAGATCTTGAGGCTGAATGTACTTCATCAGATCTTTCTTATCTATCTTCTGCACATTCTGTACAGAATTGTATCCCACCACGTGAGTGTTCAGTCTCTGGGCGATCTTTCTTTCAATGCCGTCGAAAGCTCCGCCACAGATAAACAGGATATTCCTAGTATCCACATGAATAAAGTCCTGGTCAGGGTGCTTACGCCCACCTTTTGGCGGAACGTTCACAACCGTGCCCTCCAATAGTTTCAGGAGACCTTGTTGCACGCCTTCGCCACTAACATCACGTGTAATGGAGGGATTATCAGACTTTCGGGCTATTTTGTCTATCTCATCGATGAATACGATACCCTGTTGCGCACGCGCCACATCATAGTCGGCCACTTGCAGTAGACGTGTAAGAATACTCTCCACGTCTTCACCCACATAACCAGCCTCGGTAAGCACCGTTGCGTCTACTATAGTGAATGGCACATCGAGCATCTTAGCAATGGTACGCGCCAGAAGAGTCTTTCCAGTTCCCGTGGAACCAACCATGATGATGTTACTCTTCTCAATCTCGACACCATCCTGATCCGTTCCTTGTTCGAGTCGTTTATAGTGATTGTAAACCGCCACAGAAAGATATCTTTTCGCCTCATCCTGGCCAATCACATATTCGTCCAGGTGGGCTTTAATCTCCTTCGGCTTGGGTACCTTGAACTTCTGCTTTTCTGTTGAATTGGAGGTATTCCTGCTCACATCCTGTATATTCTCCTGAACAATACGATAAGCCTGTTGGGCACAGTCCTCACAAATATAGCCATTGAGTCCTGTGATAAGCAGTCTCACCTCTCGTTCGCTTCGTCCACAGAAGCTACATTCTTTTCTTAATTTCGCCATAATTATTTACTGCTTCCTGCTCAGCACTGTGTCAATCATGCCATAGGCCTTAGCCTCTTCAGCAGTCATCCAGTAGTTACGGTCTGAATCGGCATACACTTTGTCGTAGGGCGTGTGGGAATGTTCAGAGATAATTGTGTATAGCTCTTTCTTGAATTTCAAGATTTCCTTGGCCTCGATCTCAATATCCGAAGCTTGGCCCTGCACACCACCGAGCGGCTGGTGAATCATCACACGACTATGGGGTAGTGCGGAACGCTTACCTTCCTTGCCTGCCACAAGCAGAACGGCTCCCATCGAAGCAGCCATACCTGTACAGATGGTGGCCACATCGCTGGAAATGAACTGCATTGTGTCATAGATACCTAAACCAGCAGTTACACTTCCACCTGGCGAGTTGATATAGATAGAGATATCCTTGCCAGAGTCAACGGAATCAAGGTAAAGCAACTGTGCTTGAAGGGTGTTAGCCGTATAGTCATCTATTTGCGTACCGAGGAAGATAATGCGGTCCATCATCAGTCGGGAGAACACGTCCATCTGCGTCACGTTCAATTGACGCTCTTCAAGGATATAGGGGTTGAGGTACTGGGCCTGAGCCTTCATCACTTCGTCGATGGTCAGTCCGTCCATTCCTAAATGACGAACTGCATACTTTCTGAAATCGTTTCTATCGTTCATAATTATATTCATTTTCACCTTACATTTGTTCTTTCTCACAAAAAAGAGCGGTTATCGACCCTTTCCATTTGTGTTTGGGACACAAAGTTACGAAAAAAAGTCGATAACCTCTCCAAATTAGGGGTTATTTTTTCCTAAAAATACTTATTTTTCTTGCATCATCTTGTTAAAGTCCTCCAAACTGACCTCTTTCTTGGTCAATTTAACGACAGTTTTAAGCGTTTCGACGAGTTTCTGGTCGACAGCGCGATCCACGAAGCCTTCTACAGTCTCACGCTTCTTCAACTGCTCTGCAGCATAGTTCTCCAAAACATCATCGGGTACGTTTGACATACCATATTGCGCAAACTGTTGGCGGATTGCATCCTTAGCAACGGCTTTCAAATCGGCATCTTCCACCTTAATGCCATTGGCTGCCACAAGTTGCTCCTTGATAAGATGCCACTTCAACTCCTTGATACTACCCTCGAAATTCTTCTCCACGTAGTCAGCATCCTTGTCCTTGTTGTTCTGCAGCATCACGCGTTTCAGAAGAGCCTCTGGGAAAACAACCTCGCCCACCTTCTTCTCCATATAGGCGCGCAGGTCGATCAGGAACTTATAGTCGCTGTTGCCCTGCAACTGTGGCTTGATGGTCTCTGCAATCTTCTCGCGGAAGGCCTTCTCGTCCTTCACCGTTCCCTCACCAAACACACGATCGAAGAGTTGCTGATTCACTTCTGCGGGTTGGAAGTGACGAATCTCATTAATCTGATAACTGAAGTCGCTCGTCAGATCCTTTACTTGACTCTTTTCTACTTTGAGCAAGGCTGCCACCTCGGCATCATTATCAGGATAAGCTTTCTTCGGATTGAAGGTAACCACATCGCCCTTCTTAGCGCCGTCGAAAAGCTTACGCTGTTCCTCGTCCTTGATGTAAGCAGGCATAACCATCGCAGCCTCGTTAACGAGCCCGCCCTCTTTGGTATTACCTTTCTCGTCGAGCTCACGCATCTCACCAGTTATAGTGTCGTTACCACTGAAGACTTCAGCCTCTTTGAACTCGCCGGCCTGAGAGCAGTACATCTGCACCTGATCGTCAACGAGCTTTTCGTCAACTTTAATATCGTAATACGTGAGTTTGTCCTTATCATTCAGCTCGGCTTTCATCTCAGGAGCCACGGCGATGTCGAACACGAACTCCAACTCACCTTCTTTCTCAAAATCCTGAGGTTTTTGCTTCTCTTGATTAGGCAGAGGCTCACCCAGCATCTGAATCTTGTTCTCCTGAATGTAGCCATAGAGTTTCTCGCTGATCAGGCGATTCACCTCCTCCACCTTCACGGCGGTACCATACTGACGCTTGATCATTCCCATAGGCACCTGTCCTGGACGGAATCCTGGCACTTGAGCCTTCTTACGATAGTCTTTCAGGGTCTTCTCGACCTTCTCCTGATAGTCGGCAGGCTCGATGACCATAGTCATGATACCATTGATCTTATCAGGGCAATCAAATGTAATTTTCATTTTCTATATACCTTATTATATTATATATTCAAATTTTGGGGTGCAAAAGTACAACAATAATTCAAGAATGAAGAATTAAGAAATAAGAATTAAAAAAAATTAAGGAAAAAGCTGTCGCCGAATGTACAAACAAGTCAGTTATCTTCCTCTTTTTCCTTCGCCTTACGTTCTTCCTCCAGCAACTGAAAGTCTTTCTTACGTAGCACGAACGAGGTAGTCAGGTACTTTTCTCTCACCACCTTATTCTCTGCAAGTTCCTCCGGCGAACCCTGAAAGAGGATGCGTCCCTCAAAAAGCAAGTAGGCACGGTCAGTTATTGTCAGTGTCTCATCCACATTGTGGTCAGTGATTAAGATGCCGATGTTCCTGTATTTCAGTTTCCATACAATCTGCTGGATGTCTTCCACAGCAATAGGGTCGACGCCTGCAAAAGGCTCGTCGAGCATAATAAACTTTGGTTCGATGGCCAAACAGCGAGCAATCTCCGTTCTTCGACGTTCTCCGCCAGAGAGTTGATCACCCTTATTCTTTCGCACCTTGCCCAAACGGAACTCTTTGATAAGCTCTTCAAGTTTCTCAAGCTGATAGTCTCGCGGTTTGCCCGTCATTTCAAGTACAGATAAGATATTGTCTTCGACACTCATCTTTCGGAACACGCTGGCTTCCTGTGCCAGATAGCCAATACCTGCCCGGGCACGTTTGTAGACGGGATATTTCGTCACCTCTTCTTCACCAAGGTAGATATGCCCCCCATTGGGCACGATCAAGCCTGTTGTCATATAGAACGAGGTTGTCTTTCCTGCTCCGTTGGGTCCCAGCAAGCCTACGATCTCTCCTTGCTTCACATCGAAGCTAACGTCATTCACTACGGTACGATTACCATACCGCTTTACGAGTCCTTCCGTACGCAATACCAACTTACTGTCCGGTGAATCTGCCGAATTGACAATCTCTTGATTCTTCTCCTGATCCATGTAATATGCTCAAAATCGACCGCAAAGATACTATTTTTACAGCAAACTACCATGCTTTTTAGAAAAATTAGCAGAAACGTGATGCACATCATAGCCGAAATAGGCATAGATGATGTCTTTTTAAGAGGCTCAAAAGCAAATTTTGAGGAAAGTTTTGTTTGATTCAGAAATAATGTGTAACTTTGCAACGTCTTAAGATTATTAAGTTTAAAGATGATGAAAAGAGTATTGTTTACCATGTTGGTCTTTATGGCCATAAGCATGTCTGTCAAGGCAGACAACGACCGCGTAATTACATTCGAGCAGTTACCTGCTGAAGCACAGACAGTCTTGAAAACGCATTTCGCCGACAAGGTTCCCTTGATCATCACCAAGGACAGGAACGACTATAAGGTTTTCTACCAGAGCGGTGAGAAGGCAGAATTCAACAAGAAAGGTGTTTGGCGGGAGATTGAGTGCAAAACTTCAGCCGTGCCTGAGGCTCTCGTTCCCGAGCAAATTCTAACAAATGTAAAAACGAGTTTCCCCAGTGCCGTCATCATTAAGATTGACCAAGATCGCAGAGGGTACGATGTTAAGCTGAACAACGGCATAGAGCTGGAATATAACAAGAACTTCCAAGTTGTAGGACTCGACGATTAATCTGATTGACGAAAAGCCAGATAGTGGTTTGGAGATGTTTGCAGAGGATGAAATATCAGTGACTGACTGATGTGCTTTTGCTAACTACGACTGGAACACAGATATTACATCTTTTAACACAGTAAATGAAGAAACTTATATCATTAGTCTGTCTTACGGTTTTATTAATCTCCTGTCACAAAGACGAGGAGGAGCAAACGCCCCAAACGAGGACAGTTGTCGTCTATATGTCAGCAGAGAACCGCCTCTCATATTATGCCGATTCTGACATGGCAGAGATGAAGGAAGGCTCGAAGTCTATTTCTGACAACGACAATCTCATCGTCTACTGCGACCGTGCAGTAGAAGGAGAACTGCCCTGGTTGGGTCGCATCAAGAACGGCGTCATCATCGATTCCGTATCCATCGCCGATATGCAGATTAGCAATAAAGACGAGTTGGCCAGTTCCCCACACATCTTTGAGAAGGTGCTATCCTATGCATATAGTCATTACCCAGCCACTGACGGTTATGGCCTGGTGCTTTGGGGACATGCTTCAGGATGGCTTGTGGAGGACTCCGTAGCATACACCCGAGGTTATGGAGTGGATAATGGAAGCAACTCATCGCGATTTGACGGCACACTCTGGCTGAACATTCCCACCATCCGCCGTGTGCTGGAAAAACAGCCCCACTTAAGTTTCATCTTTGCAGACTGCTGTAATTTCATGTGTCTGGAATCAATCTACGAGTTGCGCAATGTGACAGACTACGTTATTGGCTCTCCCGCAGAAATTCCTGATATGGGAGCTCCATACACCACCGTAGTGCCCGCCATGTTCGATCATAATAACTTCGTGAATAGAATTATAGATAATTATTACGTCAGCAACAAAGACTATCTTCCACTCTCGGCGGTAAAGACGAGCGAGATGGAGAATTTGGCAACAGCAACATCCACAGCTCTGAAAACCATCTATAATCAGCAGGAATCTGACTATCCTGACTTGACAGGACTCATCCATTATTACAACGAATATTCGAGCCGTTTCCTGCCATCGTACAGCATTTTCTATGATGCAGGCGACTTTATCCTGAAGTACGCTCCTACAGAGGCATATCAGGTTTGGAAGCAGGTATTCGACCGTGCCATAGTTGACAAGCGCTTCGCTACGTCATGGATGACAAATAAAAGCTGGGGTACCCACTATTCTGATTTCACCATGACGACTGAGAGATTCCACGGAGTGTCTATTTTCATACCCCAAGACCCGCAGACAGCCTTCTATAGATATTACAACCAGAGGATAGAGAGTTTTCTGTGGCACAAGGCTGTCTGGCAATGGTAAGTATTAAACAATGATTATACTAAAATACCTCGCCATCTTAGGCCGTTATCTGATGCTAATGGGACGAACGTTTTCCATCCCAGAACGCATGCGTATGTTTTTTAAGCAGTATATCAAGGAGATGGCCCAGCTGGGTGTAAACTCCATCGGCATCGTGCTACTCATATCATTTTTCATCGGCGCCGTCATCTGCATCCAGATGAAGTTAAACATCCAGTCTCCTTGGATGCCACGATGGGTGAGCGGTTATACTACACGAGAGATCCTACTATTGGAGTTCTCCAGTTCTATCATGTGCCTTATCCTTGCAGGAAAGGTTGGGTCGAACATCGCGTCAGAGCTGGGCACAATGCGCGTCACTCAACAAATTGACGCTCTGGAGATTATGGGCGTTAATTCTGCATGCTACTTGATTCTGCCAAAAATTATGGGTATGCTTACCATCATGCCCTTCCTCGTAATCTTCTCGTCGGCAACGGGTATTCTGGGTGCTTATGCCACAGCCTATCTCGGCAACGTACTGCCACCTGACGATCTGACACTTGGCCTACAACACTCGTTTAACCCCTGGTTCATATGGATGTCGATCATCAAGAGCCAGTTCTTTGCCTTTATCATCTCCAGCGTGCCAGCCTTCTGCGGCTATACCGTCGAAGGAGGCTCTGTCAATGTGGGCAAGGCCTCAACCGATGCAGTCGTCTCATCGAGCGTACTCATACTCTTCAGTGATGTTTTCCTAACGCAATTATTATCGCAGTAGAGAGAATTGACAATGATAGAAGTAAGGAATTTATATAAGAGCTTTGAGGACAAGGAGGTGCTGAAGGACATCAGTACCATTTTTGAAGACGGCAAGACAAACCTCATTATTGGTCAGAGCGGATCAGGAAAGACGGTGCTCATGAAGAACCTCGTGGGACTGCTTGATCCCACAAGCGGTCAAGTTCTATACGATGGGCGCGACTTTGTGCAGATGTCTAAACATGACAAGGTAATGATGCGACGAGAGATGGGCATGATCTTTCAGAGTGCAGCCCTTTTCGACTCGCTGACGGTACTGGAGAACGTCATGTTCCCCCTCGACATGTTCTCGTCGATGAACCTGCGCGAGCGAACAAAACGAGCCATGGACTGCCTCGACCGTGTCAATTTGCATGGAGCCGAAGAGAAATTCCCTGGCGAGATCTCTGGCGGCATGCAGAAACGAGTGGCCATCGCACGCGCCATCGCCCTGAACCCTAAATACCTCTTTTGCGACGAGCCTAACTCCGGCCTCGATCCCAAGACATCACTCGTTATCGATGACTTGCTACAAGGTATCACGAAGGAATTCAATATCACGACCATCATCAATACCCACGACATGAACTCTGTAATGGGTATTGGAGAGAATATCGTCTTTATTTATGAAGGTCAGAAAGAGTGGCAGGGCATGAGTAGCGACATTATGCACTCCACAAACACCCGCCTTACGGACTTCATCTTTGCCAGCGACCTACTGAAGAACATGCGGCAGTTGGTTATTGAGAAAGAGAAGGCATCACGCTGAATCCATAGTCGAGCAGTATAGCCGATTCTATGAAACGAGAACGCATCGAACGGCTATTGAGCAGCACCAGGAAAAGCGTCCTTCCATCGCGTGTAGCAGCTGAGGCGAGACAGTTGCCAGCCTGACGGGTATAGCCTGTTTTTATACCGATGCAACCATCGTAAGTCGAGAGCAGGGCATTGGTGTTCTGGCAGTCCATGTGCCGTCCGTCTGTCAGCGGCACCTTTTTCTCTCTCGTTCTTACAATCTCCGAAAACAGACTGTCAGCCATAGCATATCGAGCCAATCGGATCAGGTCGCTTGCAGTGCTGTAATTGTCTGGTGCAGGCATTCCGTTAGGATTTGCGAAGTGGGTACTCTCCATCCCCAGGTAAGCCGCTTTTTCGTTCATCATCTCACAGAACCCAAGCGTATCGCCACCAATGTGCTTGGCCAGCGCATAGGCAGCGTCATTGTCGCTCTGTAACATCATCTCGTAAAGCAGGTCATGCATCACATATCCCTCTCCGAGTCGCACTCTGGAGTCTCTACAGATAAACACGTCCTCGGTGATGTTCACCGTGTCCGACAAGTTTCCATTCTCGATTGCCAACAGACAGGTCATCATCTTCGTCAACGAGGCCATGAACCGTGGTTCGTTGGCACACTTCTGACTGATGACGAAACCTGTTGCATCGTCAATAAGCATCCAGGCATCAGCAGAGAGAGTCTCAAGCTGTTCACGATCCACAGTCGAATCAGAGTTGAGAATATTTATAAAGGTGGTACTGTCGACATCGCTGATATGTTCAAGACGCAGCTGCTCCGGGGTGAGTGCCATACGACTGCCAACACTATTACTGTGACGGCAGGCAACGACAGCAGCCAGGAGTGCCAGCAGGTATATCCATCGTGAGAAGTGTGTTTGTGTCATAATCTTTGTTTTTTCGCTACAAAGTTAATGAAAAAGTTGCAAATATCGTTTAGATTATGTACTTTTGCAACATTGTTTAAGAAATGCCGAAAGTAAAGAACAGCGAACAGCTGCTTTCCTATATCCGGGAAGGTCGTACGATGACACAGCGCGAGAAGCTGTGGCTCATCGTCAGTCTGTCTATCCCTTCTATCCTGGCACAGATCTCTGCCACCGTCATGTTTTTCATCGACGCCTCGATGGTGGGACACCTTGGAGCGAAGGCCTCGGCAGCCATCGGACTGGTGGAGACGACAGGATGGCTGATGGGTGGACTGGGCTCAGCGGCCAACATGGGCTTCTCCGTACAAGTGGCCCATTTCATTGGCGCAAATGATCTTGAGGCGGCCCGCCGAGTACTCCGACAATCGTTTGTCTGCTGCACAATCTGGGCACTATTCATCTCCATCACCGCCGTCTGTGTATCCCCTTTCCTTCCCTTCTGGCTGGGCGGTAACGAAGATATCGCCCGCGATGCATCACTCTATTTTGCCATCTTCGGACTCGGAGGTATCTTTTTCCAGATGGAGGGCCTTGCTGGCTCGATGCTGAAATGCTCAGGAAACATGAAGATTCCGTCAATGCTGAATATAGGCATGTGCTTGATGGACGTCGTGTTCAACTACATCTTTATATATATTCTCGACATGGGTGTCGTGGGTGCAGCCATCGGTACAAGTCTCGCCATGCTGGTCACAGCTTGTCTGATGCTCTACTTCCTCCTGGTAAAGTCTGAGATGCTATCCCTTTATAAGAGGGGCGACAGTTCCTCAGGCTTTAGAGTCACATCCGACGTAGTCAGCACAGCCATAAAGATAGGTGCCCCCATGGGACTGCAACATCTGCTTATGGGGTCGGCACAGATTGTGAGCACGCTTATTGTCGCCCCCTTAGGCACAGTCGCCATCGCTGCTCATTCACTGGCCATCACCGTCGAGAGCCTGTGTTACATGCCAGGCTACGGCATTGCCGAGGCAGCTACGACGCTTGTAGGGCAAGGTATCGGGGCTGGGCAGAGGCTTCTTACACGCTCTTTTGCACGTATGTCCGTCGGACTGGGTGTCAGTGTAATGACGATTATGGGTGTACTGATGTGGATCTTCGCCCCCGAACTGATGGCATTAATGTCACCCGTCGAAGAGGTCATCACTCTGGGTACACAGGTGCTCCGTATTGAGGCGTGGGCAGAGCCAATGTTTGCAGCAGCCATTGTCAGCAACGGCGTATTCATTGGCGCTGGCGACACGATCATCCCTGCCATCATGAGCCTTGGTTCGATGTGGGCCGTCCGTCTTACACTCGCAGCCTCGCTCGCCCCACGATTTGGACTAAAGGGTGTCTGGACGGCAATGGCTATCGAACTCACCTTCCGTGGCGGCATTTTCCTGGCAAGACTCTTCAAGGGAGCCTGGACAGAGCGGCTAATCGTAAAGGGTGATAAATAAGCAAAAACAAACAAGAGCACAAAAAAGCCGTCCAAGGGTCATCAACGACTCCAGGGCGGCACCAACAATCTATGAATAACTAAAAACCTTTTCTAAGAAAAACGGAGTGTCACCACTGCGTCTGTTATCCTTACTTGCAATCCTCTTCCTAACACCTTAGAAATACCTACTGCCAATCAAAAATTATAAACCTAAAACCTAAATCTAACTAACAATTAACTCTAACTAACTATAACTAAACTAAACCTATTTCAATCTTTACCTTACTAATACCTCTGTATTGTATGATCTATTGAAGATCTTTTGTCTTTTGACGTTGCAAAGGTACGACGATTTACTAAACTGGCAATGGATTATTACCTTTTTTCCTCAAAAAAGGGCCTTTCTTTTGACATAAGTCAACGCGTTGTGTACGAACACACCCCAATTGTGTACGAAAACAACACTATTTCACAATTAAAGAGCTCCCGCCACTTTGTTGGTCAGGTCGACGAACTCTGCGATGGAGAGTTGTTCAGGGCGTCGCGTCAGGAGCGAAGCATGATTTGTGAAGAACGACGACTCTGCTGGCAGCAGCTGTCTGAGGGAAACGCGCAGCATCTTCCGTCGCTGACCAAACACCGTCTTCACCACACGGCGGAACAACTGCTCATCACAGCCAAGGTCAGTCACAGAGTTACGTGTCATGCGAATCACGGCACTCTGCACCTTGGGGGGAGGATTGAATACGTTGGGCTCTACGGTAAACAGATAATCCACGTGATACCATGCCTGGATGAGGACGGATAGGATGCCATACTGCTTGCTGCCTGGCTGCGAGGCCATCCGCAGGGCCACCTCATGCTGGATCATACCTGTGCAGCAAGGGATGAGGTCTTTGTTGTCGAGCATCTTGAAGAATATCTGCGACGATATGTCGTAGGGATAATTACCTGTCAGCACGAAGGGCTGTCCGCCAAACACCTCACGGAGGTCCATGCGGAGGAAATCACCCTCAATTATATGGGGGGTACGATGATCATCATCCCGAAACAACGTCTGTTTCAGATACGCCACACTCTCGCGGTCTATCTCCACCACTTTCAGCGGGCGGGGTTTCTCTATCAGGAACTGCGTCATCACGCCCATGCCCGGGCCCACTTCGAGCACAGGCAGCTCGGCGTAAGGTTCATCCACAGTGTCTGCTATCCTCTTTGCAATGCTGAGGTCAGTCAGGAAATGCTGACCGAGATTCTTTTTGGGTCGTACTTGTTTCATGGGTGCAAAGGTACGATTAAGTGAGCAAACCACAAAAGAAAACAATAAGTTTCTTTGTATTTTCGAGCATGAGTACCTTCGAGACACTGTCTCAGAGATACGAATAAGTGAGATAAATACCAAATAGTCTTTGAGAAATCCAAACGAAAAACAGGCTGGATTCACATCCAGCCCGCCTTCTTCTATGCTTTCTCTCTAAATCATTCGTTATTTCAGACCTAAATTGATGTCGTTATTGACCTTCACGGCCTCAGCCACACAGACTGCAACGACGAATGTTACCATAAATCCTAATACCATAACTTTTTCCTTTCTCAATTCTTTATAAATGTTATCCTGTTTGTCTTAACGACGGTGCAAAGGTACGACTGTTTGCGCACACAAGCAAATTTTTAGACAAGAAAAGTCTCCAAAAGTAGGGTTTCGTTGACGCGTGTCAATGATTTGTTGGCTTTTTATTTTGCATTTCACTCAATTTACACTACCTTTGCACCATGGAAATGAAAACTATTCTCACCAACGCAGCCAAAATAGGCTTCCCCGTCTTTCTGGGCGGAATCATCCTGTATTGGATGTATCGAGGTGAGGACTTCGGACGATTCTATGAAGTGATGACAAAGGAGATGGACTGGACGTGGATGCTTCTTTCCTTCCCTTTTGGCATTCTGGCGCAGATGTTCCGTGGCTGGAGATGGAAGCAGACGCTGGATCCCATCGTGAACTCAGACTCTACTCCTATCACGCAGCAAGAAAAAACGCAGATCCGCAGTTCCGTCTGTATCTATGCCATCTTTCTTTCTTACGCCGTCAGTCTGATTATTCCCCGTATCGGAGAGTTCACACGATGCGGCGTGCTGAAGCGCTACGATGGCATCTCGTTCTCGAAAGCGCTTGGGACGGTGGTAACAGAGCGGGCTGTAGACACGCTCATCGTGCTTGCCTACTCCGGACTGATCCTGCTACTGGAGATGAGCACCTTCGGCACCTTCTTTCAGAAGACAGGCACAAGCCTGGACAATATGCTGAGCCACTTTTCGCCTACAGGCTACCTTGTCACAGCTATCTGCGCCGTGGCCGCCCTCATCCTGCTGCACGTGTTACTGAAGAACTTCTCTATATATAATAAGGTGAAGATGACGCTGAGTGGCATCTGGGAAGGAGTGCTCTCGCTGAGGGGGGTGAGCAATCTTCCATTATACCTGTTCTTCTCCGTCGGCATCTGGGTGTGCTATTTCCTGCACTTCTACCTTACATTCTTCTGTTTCGACTTCACCTCAGAGTTGGGCATTGGCTGTGCACTGGTATCCTTCGTGGTGGCCAACTTCGCCGTCATCGTACCCACGCCCAACGGTGCCGGCTCGTGGCATTTCGCCATCAAGACAATGCTCATCCTCTATGGCGTGGCTGACGAACGGGCGCTGTGGTTTGTACTCATCGTACACACCGTTCAGACGATGCTCGTCGTCGTTCTGGGTATTTATGCCTGGGTGGCACTCTCGTTTTCAGGGCGGTTTTCGAGGAGTGTGGAGTGAGGAGTGTGGAGTGAGAATAGTCTGAGATTTAAAGATGAAATTATGAATGACTTTTTTTATAAGAAACTTGATGCATACAAAATAGCGAAAGAGTTCACTATTTACGTCTATTCTCTATTAAGAAAATATCCAGCACTTGAACAACATGCCATGTGCGACCAACTAAGGCGGGCTGTCATATCCGTGCCTTCAAATATAGCAGAGGGGATGGGGCGCATGGCTATCAAGGAGAGGATACACTTTCTTGAAATATCTTACGCTTCTTTAAACGAAGTACTTTGCCAGTTGGATATCTCTGAAGCTCTTGGATATATCACGGCTGATGAGCTGAGAACTGCTGAAGACATGTCTGACAGACTGGCGAGGGTCATGTCTGGTCTTAGGAAATCATTAAACGACAAAGTTATTAATAACGAGTGATGGCATGTGACGGGTAGGAGTATTCTCACTCCACACTCCCCACTCCACACTCCACGAAAAAATTAAAAACAACTATGAGTGAAATCAAGAATCTGAACCCAGCGTGCATCTGGAAGAACTTCTATGCACTGACACAGGTGCCCCGTCCCAGCGGGCATCTTGAGAGAATCCAGCAGTTCCTGCTCGACTTCGGCAAGGAGGCAGGCGTCGAGGCCTTCAAGGACCCCGCAGGCAACATCGTGATGCGCAAGCCCGCCTCGCCCGGCTGCGAGAGGAAGAAGGGCGTCATCCTGCAGGCCCACATGGACATGGTGCCGCAGAAGACACCTGAGTCGACCCACAACTTCGAGACCGATCCCATCGAGCCCTGGATCGACGGCGAGTGGGTGAAGGCCAAGGGCACGACCCTCGGAGCCGACAACGGCCTGGGCGTGGCAGCCATCATGGCCATCATGGAGGACAAGACGCTGAAGCACGGCCCCATCAACGCGCTGATCACCGCTGACGAGGAGACGGGCATGTATGGTGCCAACGACCTGCCTGAGGGCGAACTGGAGGGCGACATCCTCATGAACCTCGACTCGGAGCACTGGGGCAAGTTCGTCATCGGCTCCGCAGGAGGCATCGACGTGACGGCCACCCTCGACTACCAGGAGGCCGAGACCGACCCCGAGGACGCCGCCGTCAAGGTGACCGTCAAAGGTCTGCGGGGCGGACACTCCGGACTGGAGATCCACGAAGGCCGCGCCAATGCCAACAAACTGCTCGTGCGCCTCGTCCGTGAGGCCGTAGAAGAGCTCGACGCCCGTCTGGCCTGCTGGCAGGGTGGCAACATGCGCAACGCCATCCCCTTCAAGGCCGAGGCCGTGCTCACGCTCCCCAAGGAGAACCTTGAGGCCATGAAAGAGCTCGCACAGGACTGGCTCGACGACTTCACCGACGAGTACAAAGGCATCGAGACAGGCATCGAAGTGATCTGCGAGGCGGTGGAAACGCCCCAGACAGAAGTGCCCGTGGAGATACAGGACAACCTCATCAACGCCATCTACGGCTGTCACGACGGCGTGATCCGCATGATCCCCTCCTACCCCTCTGTCGTGGAGACCTCCTCCAACCTCGCCATCATCAACATCGGCGCAGGCAAGGCCTCGCTCAAGATCCTGGCCCGCTCCAGCCGCGAGGACATGAAGGACTACATCGTCAAGACCCTCGAGAGCTGCTTCTCGATGGCAGGCATGAAGGTGGAGACCGCTGGAAGCTACGGCGGATGGGACCCCAATCCCGACTCCGAGATCCTGAACCTGCTGCTCAAGGAGTACAAGGCCCTCTTCGGCGAGGACGGCATCGTACAGGTAGACCACGCAGGCCTCGAGTGCTCCGTCATCCTCGGCAAGTACCCCCATCTGGATGTCGTCAGCCTCGGCCCCACGATGAAGTCGCCCCACACCACCACCGAGCGCGCCCTCATCAAGACCGTCGAGCCCTTCTGGACGCTGCTCAAGAAGACCCTCGAGGACATCCCTGAGAAATAAACCCTCCGATTCCTATGGCACAGGGACTAACCATCTATTTCACCGTGCACGCCAACCCGCTGAAGAACGAGGACGGCGAGACCACCTACCAGGTGCGTCAAGACACACGGGGCTCCCTCAACACCAAGGGATTGCAGGACGATCTGCGCACCCACCACACCATGCCTGCGGTTGACCTGGAGCCCGTCGTCGGGATGCTCGCCCGCCTGCTGGCCGAGAAGATGGTGGACAACGCGAAGGTCCATCTCGAGGGCCTCGGCGTCTTCTCGCTCACCCTTGGGCTGAAGCCCGAGGTCGACGAGGACGGCAAGAAGCACAAGCGGGTAGCGACAAGCCCGGAGAAGATCACGGGCAACGACGTGGAGATCACGGGCGTGAGTTTCGTGCCCGACAAGGCGTTCCTCGAAACCATCCGCAGCAAGTCGCCCCACTTCACGCAATCCGGCGGCAAGGGCAGGGTCGGCCACTCCTGGGACTATACGGAGGAGCAGGTCAAGGCGTTCCTGACGGACTGGTTCAGCGAGAACCAGTACATCAACCGCCGCCTTTTCCGCTTCTGCACCCATGTGACGAAATACAAGGCCGAGCAATGGCTCCGGCGGCTCTCCTCGGGCGAGAACCCGTTTCTCATCGAGGAAGAGCGCATGCGGAACCTGTATTACTACCTCAATCCCGACTACTCGCCCGAATAGGAATCCGGCTGAGCAGTCCATCATCCAAGCCTGGACCGGCAGCAGCGCCTGCCGACCCAGGCTTGATTCTGTGTCTATAGTGCCTGTTAACTATGTCTGAACAGCGTCTAAACCACATCTCCGACTATAGTCAGACACTTGACCGACTTAAGTCAGACACTTGTCCGACTATAGTCAGACACTTGACTGACAGTAGTCAGACACATAGTTTACCTGCTGGTTAGCTGTACCTATGTCCCTCATACGCACTCGACTCTGGGAGCAAGAGCAGCCGCCAGGACATCGAGGCCAGCAGCACAGGCGCATCAGCCATCCTGCACAAATAGCACATTTTTCATCAAAAAATCCGCGGAATGCTTGCATCTGCGGATTTTTTTGCGTACCTTTGCAGCCAGATTCACTAAAGTATTAACAAAATTATGGACGATTACCCGGCGGAAACTTTTAAACGTTAAGGCTGGAGGAAAGGCAGGCAAGACCGCTAATCCTCTTGCCGCTAAATCATTTCTCGCGCTACCGCACCCCTCGTGCCACCGCGCCACCGAAAACAAGGATTAGCAAAATGAAGACATTCTGGAACACCCAAGGCGGACTGAGCCAACTCTCAGAGTGGCAGCCCAATTGCTGGATTCAGGTGACATGCCCCACCGAAGACGACCAGCACGAACTGGAAGAGCAGTTCAACATCCCCGACTACTTCATGTCGGACATCAGCGATACCGACGAGCGAGCCCGTTACGAATACGACGACGGCTGGATGCTCATCATCCTTCGTATCCCTTATGTCAAAGAGATACGTTCTCGGACCCCCTACACCACGGTGCCGCTCGGCATCATCCACAAGCGCGACGTGACCATCACCGTGTGCTACTACGAGACGAACATGATGATCGACTTCGTGTCGTTCCAGCAGAAGCGCAATGCGGGGTTCACCGACTATGTCGACATGATCTTCCGCCTGTTCCTCTCCTCTGCCGTGTGGTACCTGAAGCGCCTGAAGCAGATATCGATGCTCATCGACAAGGCCAAGCGTAACCTCGACAAGGAGGTGAACAACGAGAGCCTGATCGGCCTCAGCCGCCTGCAGGATTCGCTCACCTACTTCCAGACCTCCATCCGCGGCAACGAGAACTTACTGCAGAAGCTGAAGTTCAAGCTCCAGATCGACGAGCTGGATGCCGACCTCATTGAAGACGTGAACATCGAGATGTCGCAGGCCCGCGAGACCACCTCGATCTACTCCGACATCCTGGAGTCGACGATGGACACCTATTCTTCTATTATTAATAATAATATGAATACGGTGATGCGTACGCTGACCTCGGTGACGATCATCATGATGATACCCACGCTGGTCACCTCGATGTTCGGCATGAACCTCGTCAACGGCATGGAGGAAAAACCCTGGGGATTTATCTTCGCAATGATCGTTTCGGTGGCCATATCGGGCATCGCATGGTGGTTTTTCCGCTCGAAACGGCTGGTTTAGCATCTTTTAACATCATTTGAGGCTTTTATCTTTACTTTTTTTAGTACCTTTGACGCCAAATGTGATGATGCGACGCGTCATTAATAGAAATATGTGTCAGTAACTAAAGAAGTTAAATGATGGACTCTCAAGAGAATGCCCCCGTTATCGGCAGTGCTGTTCCGACAAGCGAAGAACAGGGCAACAGTGAAGTGATGAAGGAAGAAGTGGCTCCCCAGCCCGTAGAGACAACGGCAGAGGAAGACGCTTCTCAAGTGGAAACACCCCGAAAGGTGTACGACAGCAAGGCTGAGATCCTGGAGCGCATCCGGGAAATCGCCCATGGCGACGAAGCGCCCCAGAAGGAGGAGGTGGACTATCTGAAGACCGCCTTCTATAAGTTGCATATCGCCGAGCGCGAGGCAGCGTACAAGGCCTATGTCGACGGCGGAGGCGATCCGGAGCAGTTCCAAGTCACCCCCGACGAGCTGGAAGAAGCCTTCAAGGCCGAGATGGGCATCGTCAAGGAGAAGCGTGCCAAGATCTTCAAGGAGCAAGAGGCTGAGAAACAAGCCAACCTCGTGAAGAAGCTGGACATCATCGAGAAGATCAAGTCGATGATCACCACCCCCGAGGAGGCAAACAAGGGCTATCAGGAATTCAAGACCCTGCAGCAGCAGTGGCGCGAGATCAAGAACGTGCCTGCCGAGAAAGCCAACGAGCTGTGGCGTAACTACCAGCTCTACGTGGAGCAGTTCTACGACATGCTCCGCCTGAACAGCGAGGCCCGCGAATACGACTTCCGCAAGAACAAGGAGCAAAAGATACGCCTGTGTGAGGCTGCAGAGAAACTGGCAGACGAGGCCGACGTCATCAGCGCCTTCCACCAGCTGCAGAAACTCCATCAGGAATACCGCGAGATCGGTCCCGTGGCCAAGGAGGAGCGCGAGGAGATATGGAACCGCTTCAAGGCAGCGAGCACGGTGATCAACAAGCGCCACCAGCAGCACTTCGAGGGCATCCGCGCCAAGGAGGAAGAGAACCTTGCCCGCAAGACGGAGCTCTGCGAGAAGGTGGAGGCCATCGCCGCTGAGGAGAACAAAGGCAGTGGCGACTGGGAGAAGCACACCAAGCAAATCATAGAGCTGCAGGCCGAATGGAAGACCATCGGCTTCGCCCCGCAGAAGATGAACGTGAAGATCTTCGAGCGCTTCCGCGCAGCCTGCGACGACTTCTTCGGGCGCAAGGCAGAATACTTCAAGACCCTGAAAGACTCGTTCAAGGAGAACGCTGAGAAGAAACGTGCACTCATCGAGAAGGCAAAGGCCCTGCAGGACTCCACAGAGTGGAAGTCGACGTCAGACAAGCTGATCGCCCTGCAGAAGGAGTGGAAGACCATCGGCATGGTACCAAAGAAGATTGGCGACCAGCTGTGGGAAGAGTTCCTTGGTGCCTGCAACAAGTTCTTCGAAGCCCGCAAGGCAGCAGGAGTGGGGCAGCATAGCGAGGAATACGCCAACCTCGAGAAGAAGCGCGAGGTGGTGGAGAAACTGAAGGCCATCACGGAAGAAACGGGCGAAGACGTTCAGAAGGAAGTACAGAAGCTGGTAGACGAATACCAGTCGATCGGCCACGTGCCCTACAAGGAGAAAGACAAACTCTACGAGGAGTACCACGCCGTGCTCGACCGTCTGTATAAGGAGCTCAACATCTCTGTGGCCAAGCGCCGCCTGAACAACTTCAAGCAGAGCCTCAAGCAAGTGGCTGAACGCGGAGAGAACGCCCTCGACAGCGAGCGCGCACGGCTGTTCCGCCAGTACGAGACACTCAAGCAGGAGATTCAGACCTATGAGAACAACCTGGGCTTCCTCAACGCCAGCTCGAAGAAAGGCAGCAGCCTCATCGACGAGATGAACCGCAAGGTGCAGAAGCTCAAGGACGACATGAACCTCGTCAGGGAGAAGATCAAGGCCATCGATGCAGAGAACAAGGCACAACAGGGATGAACAGACATTATATAAGAAAAACTAGATAGACAAAAGAAATGATTTGGAATGAGAGCATTGAGTGCATGGATCGCGAACAGCTTCGTGAGATCCAGAGCCGCCGTCTGGTGAAGATGGCAGAGTACGTGTATCACAATACGCCCTTCTACAGGAAGAAATTTCAGGAGATTGGCCTCGAGCCAGGCGATATCAAGAGCATCGACGATATCGTAAAGCTGCCCTTCACCAACAAGCTCGACCTGAGAGACAACTACCCCTTCGGGCTGGCAGCAGTACCCATGAGCCAGATTGTACGCATCCACGCCTCGTCAGGTACGACGGGAAAGCCCGTAGTGGTGCTTTATACCCGTAAGGACCTGGCCATGTGGGCAGAGTCGATATCCCGTGCCTTCACCGCCTATGGCGCATCGAAGGACGACATCTTCCAGGTGTCATACGGCTATGGCCTGTTTACTGGTGGTCTGGGAGCTCACGATGGAGCCCAGAACATCGGCGCGAGTGTCATCCCAATGTCGTCAGGAAACACGCAGAAGCAAATCACGCTGATGCACGACTTCGGAGCCACGGTGCTCTGCTGCACGCCTTCATACGCCATGTTCCTCGGCGAGGCCCTCAACGAGTGTGAGTGGCCACGCGAGGAGTTCAAGTTGAAGATCGGCGCTTTCGGCGCTGAGCCCTGGACGGAGAAGATGCGCGTGAAACTCGAGGATACTCTGGGCATTAAGGCCTACGACATCTACGGACTGTCGGAGATAGCAGGCCCGGGCGTAGGCTTCGAGTGCGAGCACCAGCATGGCACACACCTCAACGAGGACTATTTCTATCCAGAGATTCTCGACCCGAATACAGGCGAGCCCCTGCCAGAAGGCACACTGGGCGAGCTGACCTTCACGCACCTCACCAAGGAGGGTATGCCGCTGCTGCGCTACCGTACCCACGACCTGACGGCTCTGCACTACGACAAGTGTGAGTGTGGACGTACCCTCGTAAGGATGGACCGCATCCTTGGCCGCTGCGACGACATGCTCATCATCCGCGGCGTGAACGTGTTCCCATCGCAGATCGAGGATGTCATCCTGAAGCAGAAGGAATTCGAGCCTCACTACCTGCTCATAGTAGACCGCGTGAACAATACCGACACCTCCGAACTGAAGGTTGAGGTGAAGGAAGAATACTTCACCGACGATATGGCGACGATGGTTGGCCTGCAGAAGAAACTCGAGGGAGAGCTGCGTAGCGTGATCGGCCTCGGATTCAAGGTGCGACTGGTAGAGCCAAAGGGCATCGAGCGCTCAACGGGCAAGGCCAAGCGCGTAATCGACAATCGTCAGATCTAAAGCCACCTACGGAATGTCTAATAGTCTAAACGTCTAAAAGTCAAAAATATGAAAGCAAAACAACTATCCGTATTTCTCGAGAACAAGTCAGGCCGACTGACAGAGGTTACAGATGCCCTTGGTGCTGCAGGCATTAACCTGTCGGCCATGAGTATCGCAGACAACAGCGACTTCGGCATCCTGCGCTGCATCGTCTCCGACCCCGACAAAGCCTACAAGGTACTCAAAGAGCAGCACTTCGCCGTGAAGATCACCGATGTCATCGGCTTCGTCTGCCCTAATACCAGCGGCTCTCTGGCTGTGGTTCTTCGCCATCTGTCTGACAATGGCGTGTTCATTGAGTACATGTATTCGTTTGCTAACGGCGACGTGGCAACGGTGGTTATCCGCCCCTCCGACCTGGATGCCTGCGAGAAGATACTTGCAGCCAAAAAGGTAGAGCTGATGGCAGCCAACGACCTCTATCAGTTATAAAAAGATAAGAACTGCAAAATTTCCGTCTGGAAATTTTGCAGTCTCATTTTTTTAGCTTACCTTTGCAGCCACAATTAGAACTTGCATCACAAGCAAAAGGATTGAAAGGGCGCTTAGCTCAGCTGGTTTAGAGCATCTGCCTTACAAGCAGAGGGTCGGCGGTTCGAATCCGTCAGCGCCCACAACACAAGAAAAGATTCGTACGCAGCCGTGGAGGTTGCGGTTTGAGTTAGAGTATAAGTACTTATATATTATTTAGGATAATTTAGAAAACATGGAATTGAATGCACTAACAGCCGTCTCGCCTATTGACGGCCGTTACAGAAGTAAAACCGAACCATTGGCAGGCTATTTCTCCGAATATGCCCTCATTCGCTATAGGGTACGCGTGGAAATAGAGTATTTCATTGCCTTGTGTGAACTGCCCCTGCCACAACTACAGCAAGTAGACCACCATTTCTTTGAGTCACTACGTGAGGTTTACCGCAACCTTACCCCTGCTGATGCTCAGCGGGTAAAGGACATAGAGAAGGTGACCAACCACGATGTCAAGGCTGTAGAGTATTACATCAAAGAGCAAATAGACAAGCAGCCACAGCTTTCAGGATTGGTGCCCTATAAGGAGTTTATCCATTTCGGACTGACCTCACAGGATATCAACAACACCAGTGTGCCCCTGAGTATCAAGGAAGCACTCGAGGAGGTGTATATCCCGCTGATTGAGGAACTGATTGAACAACTCAACGACTATGCCGAACAGTGGAAGAACATCCCCATGCTTGCCAAGACGCACGGACAACCAGCCTCTCCCACCCGTTTGGGAAAGGAGGTGATGGTATATGTCTATCGACTGGAAGAGCAGTTGAGGGGTTTGAAGGAGATTCCTCTGACAGCGAAGTTCGGTGGTGCTACAGGCAATTTCAATGCCCATCACGTAGCCTATCCCCAGTACGACTGGCGCGAGTTCGGCAACAGTTTCGTGAGCGAGAAACTCGGACTGGAGCGTGAGCAGTATACCACTCAGATCTCCAACTACGACTGGCTCGGTGCCCTGTTTGATGCAATGCGCCGCATCAATACCATCGTCATCGACCTCGACCGCGATTTCTGGATGTATATCTCCATGGACTATTTCAAGCAGAAGATCAAGGCTGGCGAGGTAGGATCCAGTGCCATGCCGCATAAGGTAAACCCCATCGACTACGAAAACTCTGAAGGCAACCTTGGCATCGCTAATGCCATCTTACAGTTCCTGGCAGCCAAGTTGCCAGTGAGCCGTCTGCAACGAGACCTGACAGACTCCACCGTCCTGCGCAATGTAGGTGTTCCCATGGGTCATGGGCTGATAGCTTTCCAAAGCACACTGAAAGGTCTCCGCAAGCTCATCCTCAACGAGGAGAAACTTCAGGAAGACCTCGACAACACGTGGGCTGTCGTGGCAGAGGCCATCCAGACTATTCTGCGCCGTGAGGCCTATCCAAACCCCTATGAGACGCTGAAGGCGCTCACCAGAACCAACGAGAAACTGACGCCAGAGAAGATACGCAGTTTTATCGAGACCCTCGAGGTTAGCGAGGAGATCAAAGAGGAACTTCGTGCCATCACGCCGTCAACTTATACAGGTATTTAATCATGTCAGCATAAAAAACATTTAAGATCATGGATATCGAGAACAACGAGAAGAAACAAGAGGAAACAACACAACAAGAAGGTTTTCAGAGAGAAGCACGACGCACACCGCGTCCACGTATACATACACAGCGCCATCCTTATGAGCGTCAGAGCTATCGTCATCATGACAATGACGAGGGTGGATTCCGTCCAGAGGGTTTTGGTGCCGCTCTGTTCGAAGGCGGTTCACAGCGCGAGGAATACACACCACGCAACAAGTATAACAGCGGCTACCGTCCTCGTCAGGGACAAGACGGCTACCAGCCACGCCAAGGCGGATATCAGCCACGTCAGGGTGGTTACCAGTCACGCCAGGGTGGTTATCAGCCACGCCAGGGCGGATACCAGCCTCGTCAAAACCAAGATGGCGGCTATCAGCCTCGTCAGGGTGGATACCAGTCCCGTCAGGGCGGCTATCAGCCTCGTCAGGGTGGCTATTCGAGCTATCCTAACAAGCCTTATCAGAAGCCTTATGGGAAACCCGGCAACCCATATAAGAAAGGTCCCCGTCAGCACTTGGCCGACTACGACCCGAATGCTAAGTATAGCATGAAGAAGCGCATCGAATATAAGGAAGTAAATATTGATCCGAACGAGCCGCTTCGCTTGAACAAATTCCTTGCCAACGCTGGTATCTGCAGCCGTCGTGAGGCTGACGAGTTCATTCAGGCAGGTGTCGTCACCGTTAATGGCGAGGTGGTGACAGAGCTGGGAACAAAGGTGCTACGCACTGACAATGTGATGTTCCATGACCAGCCTGTGAAGATTGAGAAGAAGGTATACGTCCTATTGAACAAGCCGAAAGACTATGTGACGACCAGCGACGATCCTCAGCAGCGCAAGACCGTGATGGATCTCGTAAAGAATGCCTGTCCTGAGCGCATCTATCCTGTAGGGCGCCTCGACCGCAATACCACAGGTGTGCTCCTGCTCACCAACGACGGTGATCTGGCCTCCAAGTTGACACATCCCAAGTATCTGAAGAAGAAGATCTACCACGTATACCTCGATAAGAATGTCACTGCCCACGATCTCCAACAAATTGCCGATGGCATCCAACTCGAGGATGGCGAGATAAAGGCCGACGATGTACAATATGCCAGCCCGACAGACAAGAAACAGGTAGGTATTGAAATTCACAGCGGAAAGAACCGCATCGTGCGCCGTATCTTCGAGTCGTTGGGGTATCGCGTACAGAAACTCGACCGTGTACAGTTTGCCGGCCTGACAAAGAAGAATCTGAAGCGCGGTGACTGGCGCTACCTCACAGAGGAAGAGGTTGACCGCCTGCGCATGGGAGCATATGAATAATTGACAATAGAACAATGAAAAGGACAAAGATAGTTGATGTGCTGAAAAGCACCGAATATGGTAAGGAGGTCTGCGTGAAAGGCTGGGTGCGCTCGCATCGTGGTAACAAGAATGTAGACTTTATTGCCTTGAACGACGGCTCTACCATCAAGACCGTACAGGTGGTGGCAGACCCGACAAAGTTTGACGAGGAACTTCTAAAGCAGATCACCACAGGTGCATGCATCTGTGCCTTGGGAACACTGGTGGAGAGCCAAGGCGCTGGACAGACGTCCGAGATCCAGGCCAGCAGTCTTGAGATCTACGGGCTGTGCGATAACACCTATCCAATGCAGAAAAAAGGACAGTCGTTCGAGATGATGCGTAAGAACGCCCACATGCGTCTGCGTACCAACACGTTTGGGGCCGTCATGCGCATCCGTCACAATATGGCTATGGCTATCCACACCTACTTCCATGAGCATGGATTCTTCTATTTCCATACCCCACTGATCACAGCCTCTGACTGCGAGGGAGCAGGCAACATGTTCCAAGTGACCACGAAGAACCTCTACGACTTGAAGAAGGACGAGAACGGAAAGATTATCTACGACGACGACTTCTTCGGCGAGCAGACTTCGCTGACGGTGTCTGGCCAGCTGGAGGGCGAGCTCGGTGCGACAGCCTTGGGTGCCATCTACACTTTTGGTCCGACGTTCCGTGCCGAAAACTCGAACACGCCACGCCATCTGGCTGAGTTCTGGATGGTAGAGCCTGAGGTGGCCTTCCTCGATCAGGAGGAGCTGATGGACCTTGAGGAGGACTTCATCAAATATTGTGTCCGCTGGGCCTTGGAGAACTGCAAAGACGACCTTGCCTTCCTGAACCAGATGATCGACAAGACACTCATCCAACGTCTGGAGGGCGTGCTAAAGGAGACCTTCGTCCGTCTGCCTTACACAGAGGGCATCAACATCCTACAAGAGGCTATCAAGAACGGCAAGAAGTTTGAATTCCCCTGTAACTGGGGTGACGACCTCGCTTCTGAGCACGAGCGGTATCTTGTGGAAGAACATTTCAAAAAGCCTGTCATCATGACTGACTATCCACGTGAATTCAAGTCTTTCTATATGAAGCAGAACGCAGACACTGCCGAGGGCGGTTCTGTGGGCTACAAAGGAGCAACGGCCCCTGGTCCCACGATGCAGGGTACCGACGTATTGTTCCCGCAGATTGGCGAAATTATTGGCGGCTCTGTTCGTGAGGAGAGTTACGAGAAGCTGATGGCTGAAATCAAGCGTCGCGACATGGACATGACCCACCTTTGGTGGTATACCGACACCCGCCGCTGGGGTACCTGCCCGCATGCTGGTTTCGGACTGGGTTTCGAACGTCTGATCCTTTTTGTCACAGGCATGCAGAACATCCGTGATGTCATTCCCTTCCCCAGAACGCCCAAATCGGCTGAATTTTAAATAATGACTATTAACAATTCTCAATGATATGCGTATGAAAAGGATTTTTATGTTCGTCATTCTTTCCGTCTTTACCGTTTCGGTAATGTATGGTCAGGGCATGACTGATACCCAAGTACTCCAGTTCATTATGAAGGAGAAGAAATCCGGTACAGCAGATAAGGAAATCGCCACAAAGCTCATGCAACAGGGAGCTACAATTGACCAGATTCAACGTCTTCGCCAAAAATATAGCAAACAGCTGGATAGCAGAAGCCTCGGTGGCGCTGCGGACAATGTCATTAAAGATGCATCAAACCGAATGCGTGTTAATAATGAGGTAACAGACAACGATATTGTCACGTACGAAGGAAGCAACGCTCCTGTCTACGTGGAGGAAGCATCAGAGGCAACTAACCAGAAAAGAGTCTTTGGACGCGATATTTTCAACAACAAGTCGCTGACCTTTGAACCCGTAATGAACATTGCGACTCCACAGAACTATGTGCTTGGCCCTGGTGATCAGCTTATTATCGATGTCTATGGAGCTTCTCAGGAATCCATGTCATTGACTGTTAGTCCTGACGGTGACATCACAGTACCTGATTTCGGACCTGTTCATGTCAGTGGCCTGACTGTATCTGCGGCACAGAGTCGCATCCGCAGTAAGTTAGGAAGTTACTACGAGAGTTCCAGCATCAAAGCTTCTCTCGGACAGACCCGCACCATCATGGTCAATGTCATGGGTGAAGTCAAGACACCTGGTACTTATACACTAAGCGCTTTTGCTACAGTATTTCATGCCCTCTACATGGCTGGTGGCGTGAGCGATCTGGGAACTCTCCGCAACATCAAGGTGTTTCGTCAGGGCCGACTCATCACTACCGTTGACATTTATGAGTTTATTCTGAACGGGCGCCTTGCAGGAAATGTTCGACTGGCAGACAACGACGTAATACAAGTTGGGACGTACGACTGCATTGTCGACATCACAGGCCGCGTAAAACGACCTATGGCTTATGAGTTGCGCAAAACAGAGAGTCTGTCTACACTACTTAAGTATAGTGGTGGCTTCGCTGGAGATGCATATAAGAAATCACTACGCGTCCTTCGCAAGAGTGGACGCATGAAGAGTGTCTATAATGTGGAGGAGTTTGAATTGGCTGATTTTAAGATGGCCGATTGCGACTCCGTTATTGTAGACTCAATAATCGACCGTTTTGAGAACATGGTAGAGGTCAAAGGCGCTGTATTCCGCCCTGGTATGTACCGCTTAGGCGAAAAGATTACCAGTGTCCGAACACTCATTGAGAATGCCGATGGGTTGACAGAAGAAGCAATGACGACGAGAGCTGTGATGCGACGGATGAAACCTAACCGCACTCAGGAAGTTATATCGATTGATTTACAAGGCATTATGAATGGTTCTTCAGCTGATGTAGCTCTTCAAAACGAAGATGTGCTTTTTATCCCCACCTTGGCTGAACACCAGAATTTGCGAACGGTAACTATTACAGGAGAGGTTATTTTCCCTGGTACCTATGAATATGCGGAGAACACCACCTTAGAAGATTTCATACTTCAGGCAGGTGGACTCACCGATCAAGCATCTGCTACTAAAATTGACGTATCGCGTCGTCTACGTGACCCAAATGCTACAGAAGCCGGCATGGAGGTTGCCAAGACCTTTAGCTTTTCACTCAAAGACAACTACATTGTAGATGGCGAAAAGGATTTTGTCTTGGAGCCTTACGACATCGTTCAGGTCAGACGAAGTCCTGTTTTCAGGAAACCTGTTCAGGTTTCTATCGAAGGTGAGGTTGTTTTCCAAGGCAACTACACTATGGAAACGAAGAACCAGCGGTTAAGCGATCTAGTGAAATCTGCAGGCGGTGTCCTTCCCGGTGCATACATACGTGGAGCCCGCCTGATAAGGAAAATGACAGACGATGAAAGAGCTCGTATGCAGAATGTCATTAAATTAGCCCGTCAGACAGCTACAGGAAAGGACTCTCTAGACCTTGACAAACTCGCCTTAGAGACTACCTATTCCGTTGGAATACATCTGGATGAAGCACTAGCTAATCCTGGCTCTACGCAAGATATTGAGCTAGTGGATGGTGATGTCCTCTCTGTTCCTCTTTTCAACCACACGGTCCGTATGAGTGGTGATGTCAATTCCCCCAACACGGTGGCATATGAAGAAGGCAAAAATTACAAATACTATATAGAGCAGGCTGGCGGATTCGGCGAAAGAGCCAGAAAGCGTCATGCTTACATTGTCTATCAGAACGGAACGATAGCAAAGGCGAATAAAGGTACGATAGAGCCGGGGTGTGAAGTTGTTGTCCCCACGAAGGCTCCACGTGATGCAGCCACAATATCACAATGGTTAGGAATTGGCACAAGTCTAGCATCTCTTGGCACGATGTTTGCGACCATTGCTAATCTGGTCAAGTAGGTCAGCTGACTAATAGGATTCCCTTTTTGGAGATAGTAATAATCCGTCGGCGATATAAATCGCCGACGGCCTTTTTATAGTCCTTCTTTGATACCTGAAACCGTTCATATATCTCCTCTGCAGGTGATTTATCGCCCAATTCACATTTGCCATCATGCTCATAAAGATACTGGAGCAGAACCTCAGCAAAATCTAACACTCGCTGACGACCGTCGTTCTTCTGATACCGCTCCACCTTCGCTGTAGCCATCAGCCTATGCGTTTTGGTATCTTCCATAATATATACATAATAGACCTTTCCTATTTCCATCCGTTGTTTTTGTTCCCGGAAAGGGCAGAAAAGATCTTTCATCAGCCCCCATTTAAGGAAAGCACCATACTCATTAGTCCAGGCGCACTCCAAATAGGCGAATTCGCCCACTTTGGCAATAGGATGTTCTGTTGTAGCAATAGTACGTTCATCCTGATCTAGATAGATAAATACTTCTAATTCATCACCGATATGCATGTCTGGAGTAACATAACGGTTAGGCAAAAGGATATTCCCTTCATCTCCTCCATCAAGATACAGGCCGTATTCGGTATGTTTCTTTATTCTAAGGGTGTTATAATCTCCGAGTTTAAGCATTCTTACAAAATCTGTTGGGTTTCAATATCTTCTTGAGGATTCTCTATAATCCCATCACGCAAATGAATAGTACGATCTGTAATAGCAGCAAGGGATTCATCATGAGTGACAATGACAAATGTCTGTCCGAACTGATCACGCAAATCAAAAAACAGCCTGTGCAATTCCTCCTTGTTTCGCGTATCTAGTGAACCAGAAGGCTCGTCAGCCAATATTACCGCAGGACTGTTCACCAGAGCACGAGCCACCGCGATGCGTTGTTTCTCGCCTCCAGATAATTCACTAGGCTTATGGGAGGCTCGATCACTCAGTCCCATGAAACGCAACAGTTCTTCAGCCCTAGCCCTTGCAGCTTTCTGAGACGATCCCGCAATATAGGCAGGAATCATGATATTCTCAATAGCTGTAAACTCCGGCAATAACTGATGAAACTGGAACACAAAACCAAGATGAGTATTCCTAAAGTCAGACAGACGCTTTGATGACAAAGACGTAACATCAATACCATCAACGCGAACTGTTCCTGAATCAGGGCGGTCCAATGTACCGATAATCTGCAACAGGGTTGTCTTTCCAGCTCCACTGGGACCTACTATGCTTACCACTTCCCCTTTGTCAATTTGGAGATCTATGCCTTTCAACACCTGTAGAGCCCCAAAACTTTTTGTGATGTTCTTTATATCTATCATCGTCTAACCCTTTCTAACTTCCTCCAATTTCTTTAAGATATAATCATAAATACTATTTTCCTCATGGTGCTGAGCTTCCGTGAAACTCATGCGGTCATCCTTCGTGTCACCATATTGGTCTGGGAAAATAATCATAAGATTTTTTCCAGAGAAATGCCGTTGCAACTCATCTGGCAGACGCTCCAGGGCATTTTTATAAGAAATCGTTCCCTTACGGGCTGTCACCACAACAAACAGATGATCTTCCGATATGTCTGCAGCCAATTGTGGCAACTCATTCCAATGCTCCATCGAGGTGTATTCTGCTCTCACATGGGGGTGATGGTTATTAACATACTCCGCAATCAGTATTAATGACTCTTTTCTGCCATGGAACTGAATACGACAATCCAACTGACCTGCTACTCGACTCAGGCGTTCCAACCAGCGATGGAAGCCGGGTTCAAACTCTGCTCTTGACGGCACAGCCACCCTGATACGCCTGAGTGTCGACAATGGCTGAACAAATCTGGTCAATATAATCTGACGATTCAATCCATTGTACAGACTCTGTATGAATTCTCCCCAGAACCTAGGATTAGCATCAGTATGGATATGCATGCCCATGATAATTTCAGAGCAGCCAAACTCTTTGAATGCATGTTTGATGCCATTGGCAATGTTAGTAGACAGTCGAACCTGAGTCAGAAGTTTTACCTCCGATGCACTGGCCTGTCGCTGCAACTGTTCCAATAAACGTAGTCCCTGTTCTCTGGCTTGAGAACTTTTCTGATCATCATACACCACATTGAGGGCAACGATATCACGATTCAACCGCCCATTACGTAATAAGATTGAAAAATATAGCAGTTGAGGCGCTATTTCTGGATACTTTACACACACAAGAATCTTCTCATCGTCTTCCCGTACGACATTATCCTCATTCCACCTGCCTTTCTCCTCCAAAACAATTTGCTTTGAAGCATGTTCCGTGACAAGAGTACTGATAACACACGTGAAAAGGATCATCATCACAACACCATTCAACATGTTATCATCGATGAGGTACTCACCTGGCGAAACCTCCAGACGCATGCCCACCATTACCATGGCGATAGCACCAGCAGCATGGGCTGAAGTTAAGCCAAACATCATATTACCGTCGGCCTTTGGTAAACGGAACAACAGACTCGACATATAGGCAGCAGCAGCCTTTCCGAAAGTGCCGATAAATACAATTAGGAAAACCGTCCACAGCACATTCAACCCCGAAAATAACAAGCGGACATTAATAAGCATGCCTACTCCAATTAGGAAATAGGGGATAAAAAGCGCATTACCTATGAATTCGATACGGTTCATCAATGGCGACACCCGTGGTATATACCTATTCAGAATCAGGCCCGAGAAGAAAGCACCAACAATACCCTCAATGCCAATCATCGATGTCAGAGCTGCACTGAGGAACATGATGCCCAGCACAAAAATATACTGCATCACCGCATCGCTATATCGACGTAGGAAATAACGCGTTAGTTTCGGAATGAGCCAGACGCTTCCAATACAATATGCTGCAAATTTCAGAAGGAAAAACACCCAAAACCACCATCCACTCTCCTCATTAAAGGAACCCGAAAGGGCTGCCAGCATCATCAGCGAAATAAACAGTGAAATCATGGAAGACCCCACACTCAGTAACACACTACGATGGCGTTGCAGACCATAACGTCCAATTATAGGATATGCAATCAGCGTGTTTGAGGCCATGATACACCCTAGCAGGAAAGAAGCCGCCGGAGCATATCCAAGCACCGTAATAGCCATTACGTATGTCAGCAAGAATGGTACAAAACAAGTAAGCAGACCGAAAACTACAAACGAGCGCGATTGCTTCTTAACGCTCTCCATATCCATTTCAAGGCCTGCCAGGAACATGATGTAATACAGTCCAACCCTTCCAAAGAGCTCAAAAGAGTTATCACGCACAAGGATATTGAAGCCATACTTACCAATCATCACTCCTGCCAATACCATGCCAATGATATGCGGTATGCGCAATTTACTCATCACAATCGGCGCGATGAGGATAATCAGCAGCACCACAAAGAAGATCAGTGTCGGGTCTGTGATAGGGAAATAGGATGTCAACAACGTCATTCTGTGTGCAAAGGTACGACATTTTTTGAACACAGAGACACAGAGATGCAGAGAATTTTAATAAAAAAACAAAAAACTCTGTGTCTCTGTGTCTCTGTATTCCATATTTTATATAACTTTGCAGTCGAAATGTAACCCATTAAAATAGAAAAGGTAGTATGAAAGTAGCAATTGTAGGTGCAAGTGGAGCCGTAGGACAAGAGTTTCTGCGGATTCTTGACGAAAGGAATTTCCCAATGGATGAGCTTCTGCTGTTCGGTTCAGAGCGCAGCGCTGGCAAGAAATACACCTTCAAAGGAAAAGAGATTGAGGTAAAGTTGCTCCAGCATAACGATGACTTCAAGGATGTTGACATAGCCTTCACATCGGCAGGTGCCGGCACATCGAAGGAGTTTGCAGAAACCATCACGAAATATGGTGCTGTGATGATTGACAACTCCAGTGCCTTCCGCATGGACGACGATGTACCCCTTGTGGTGCCAGAGTGTAACGCAGAGGACGCCCTTAACCGTCCCCGTGGTATTATCGCAAATCCAAACTGCACCACGATTATGATGGTGGTAGTGCTTCAGCCGCTGGAAAACATCTCTCACATCAAGCGTATTCACGTCGCATCTTACCAAAGTGCCTCTGGTGCAGGAGCCGCTGCTATGGCAGAGCTCCAGCAGCAATATAAGGAGATGGTAGAAGAGGGCGAGGTGAAGACCATCAAGAAGTTTGCTCACCAACTTGCTTACAATGTAATTCCCCAGATTGACGTGTTCCAGCCTAATGGCTACACGAAAGAGGAGATGAAGATGTACAACGAGACACGTAAGATTATGCATACCGATGCGAAATGCTCGGCTATGTGCGTCCGTGTCAGTTCACTCCGTTCTCACTCTGAGTCTGTATGGATTGAGACCGAACGTCCCATCAGCGTAGAAGAGGCACAGAAGGCCATAGCTGCAGCTCCAGGATGTACATTAAAGGACGATCCCGCCACGCTCACCTATCCCATGCCGCTTGAGACTGCTGGCAAGGATGATGTATACGTTGGCCGTATCCGTAAGGACCTTAGCGACGACTGCGGTCTGACATTCTGGCTCTCTGGCGACCAGATTCGTAAAGGTGCAGCGCTTAATGCCGTACAGATTGCAGAGTACCTTGTCAAAGTAGGCAATGTTAAATAAAAAAGTGCTTTGTCGGGCAGTCTTCTTGGCTGCCCTTTTCTTTGTCTTCAGCTGTGGCACTGGCGACGACAATGGTCAGCGGTTAGGTGAGATTATCGTCGGCACCTGGCAGCGAGGCTATGGCGAGGGTGATGTCGTCATTGAAGGAACTACGGAGATTCGGCCAGAGAATGTTGCCTATGACCAGTTCGTCTTCCACGACGATGGCAGCTATAATGGCATGGTTCGCAAAGGCACCTTCGCGGCCTACGACAACAAAGGCTACGTCATCATCGAAGGCCAATACCAGTGCGATAACCACAACATGAGGTTAGAACCTGATGGTGAAGGCAAGATCTTAGCCCAGGTGGTCTTCTTCACCGACAACGCCCTCCAGTTACGTTACGAAAATGAAGAAAGCAACATCACCCTCACCTTCATCGTCCGCAAACTGTAAACCGTAAACTATAAACCGTAAACTATAAACCTACTCTTCCTCCTCCACGTCTGCCTCATGGTAGACATAATTGATAGTAACTTGGCTATAAGCTGAGAAATACCCCAGGCAACCGCCCGTGAAGTTTGGAACAGGATTGGTATTGGTGTTATCCATAATCTGCATAGAGTACAGATAGTCATAAGCCCGCTGGTCAATAGCCCGCAGTTCTAAACGCAATTGGTCTCCCTCCCTGAGCAAATCCTTGTCATCACTTCCTGCTCTGGCTATTGAGAACAACTGCTGCAGTTCTTTATTGGGGTCTTGGTCATCTCGCTTTACAGCCCAACGAAAGCCGAGGTTATTGCGATAGAGATGCGAGAAATACCAGTTGTCTTCGTTGGGAATATCTTGAAATAGCAGTTCTCCTACCAAGAATCGTTCACCCATGATCTTCTTCCAGATAAAATGAAAACGGTTTATCTTAGGCATGCGCTGCATGGTTGAGGTCGAAGTGAAATGATGCTCTCCTACCTTTACATCAATCTGATACGTCACTCCCTCCTTTCCTTTGGCTGATGATTGATATATTCCGTCCTTCCTGTGGGTAAGAGCAGCCTTGCTGCCATCACTCCCAGTCACCACGATTTCAGCATCAGTTACATCACTGGTCGTACGATTGTCGTCCATGTCCTGTGTCAGACTCACACGAGCTTTCATACCATCTCCCGACACAGAAGCATCCACGACATAGATAGGCTCCACCGCGCGATAGTCGATATCGATCTCCTTCTCACATCCCACTATCCCTAATATCCCGACCAGCCCTAATAAACCTACTAACCCTAATATCCCTATTCTCTTCATCTCTTTAGAATTGAATGTTAAATGCGACTGAGGGCACGATGCCAAACAACGAATACTGTTTCGCCTTTGTGCGGGCACCATTATCTGAATCCTCGAAATTGATGAGGAACGGATTATACCTATTATATAAATTATATATGCCAAACACCCATTCACTTTCCACTCCCCTCTTTCCTCTCTTCTCTTTTCTCTTTCCACATTTCAGCACCGCACTCACATCCAGACGATGGTAATCGGGAGCCCGATATCCATTACGCTCGGCATAATAATATATCCAATTATCAATGACCTGATATTTGCCACTGGGAGCCGTGAAAGCCTGTCCGCTGTTGAACACCCAGGCCGCATTGATAGTCCATCGATTGTTCAGTTTGTACATGCCCACGATGTTGATGTCATGACGGCGGTCATTGTTGGCATCATACCACTGGCCACCGTTGATGCCGTCAATTCGTGTCTTCGACCACGAGAGGGTATAACCAATCCAACCCGTTAGTCGGCCACCGTTTTTTCTGGCACAGAGTTCCACACCGTAGCTCTTGCCTTCGCCTGCCAATATCAGGCGCTCTATCTCAATCTCACTGCTAAACGACTTGCCGTCTTTATAGTCCAACACATCCCGTATCTGCCGGTAATAGCCCTCAATGCTGAAATCATAGTCCTGCTGAGAGGTCATCAGATAGAGTCCCCCACTCCACTGATCTGCAGTCTCCGGCTTCACGATGTTACTACTCATCGTGTAACGGTCGAAGGGTGTCGAAGTGCTTTGATTTCTGAGGGCGTGCAAGTTTTGCGAGGTTCTGGCATAGCCAATCTTCACGCTGGTTTGTGATGTGGGTTGCCAACTGATGCTGACTCTGGGCTCCAGTGTCAGATGGGTCTTCACAATCTCATTCTCACCGTAGTTATAGTACCACCCTATCTCGCCGTTGTCCTCGATATCGTAATAGAGCGAGCCGCCCAAGGGAGAGAAAGCGTTGACCCTCAGCCCTACTGAGGCCTGAAGGTCAGGACGCAGATTGAAGGTACCGTTCACCCAACCCGTATTCTCCCAGGCACGACGCTGTTCCTTATCGTATTTACTCAGTACCTGCCACTCGGCAGACTTCACATTATAAAGCGATGTCTGGAAACCAGCCCTGAGATTCAGATTGAAAGGAGAGAGATTGAAGGAGAAATCCTGACGGAGCGAAATCTGGCGGATATGACCTTTGTACCACAGGTTCATTCTTAAGAAATCCACACCGTTGTCTGTCAGATAGTTGCTCAGGAAGGCTGTCGTCTGGGCATAGGCGTCATCATTAAAATGGTGCAGCCATTTCAGGTCTGCCGTCAGGTTGCTCCAACGGATATCAGCCATCTTGTCTACAGCCGTGCGGTCATGACTGGTGAAAAAAGTCAGGAAGAACTGATTACGACGGTCCGGCGTCCAGTCGAGCTTTACGTTGAAATCATAGAAATAGAGGGTATTATCCCTAAAATCCTTCGAAGCCTTCAGCAAGAGGTCCATATACGTTCGGCGTGCCGTCACCAGCAGCGAGGCCTTGTCTTTGGCGATAGGGCCTTCAATTGTTCCCTTTGCAGCAAGCAGTCCTACACTCACTCCTCCATGCCATCCACTCCTGTTACCCGTCTTACCTGTAATGTCGAGTACGGCCGATGAAGCCCCGCCATACTGGGCAGGCAGCAAACCTTTGTAAAGGGTTGCCGATGCCAGCGCGTCTTCGTTGAAGGCAGAGAATAGTCCTGCCAGATGCCCTGAGTTATAGACAGGAGCCAAATCGAACAACACCTGATTCTGGGCCGACGTACCGCCACGTACCTGGAAGCTACTCGATGCGTCGCTCTCGGCCTTCACACCTGGCAGCAACTGAATGCTCCGCATGATGTCTGTCTGCCCAAACAGCTGGGGTGCCGATGCCAAATCCTCCAGCTGGATAACCTCTGCGCCAGTCTGCACGTTCTGAATGCGTTGGCGGGCCGAGTTCGACGTCACCACCACTTCCTCCAACCGCTCTGTACGGATGGAGTCTTCCTCTGCCTGCAATGGCGCCAAGAAAGCTGCTATGAGAATAGTTTCTGCTAACATCGCCTGCAAAGGTAGTAAAATAACTGCAAATTACACACATTACTTAGAAAAAAAGTAAGAATAATCTACGCATTCTGCAGTTTATTTCGTAACTTTGCCCCCAAATCATAAATAGTTAGCGTATGAAAAAGATTATTTTGTACTTTGTGGCCTTGGTGGCATTCTGTGCCTGCAACAATGGCGAGCAAAAGCGCTTCGCCTATCGCGGACTGGCTATGGATCTGCCCATCCAAGCATTCGTCGACTCACTCCAGCAGCGTGGCTACGCCGTCGACTCAGCCAAGACCGACTCTGCCTTTACCCGTATTGTGATGGCCCGCACTGGCGACCACTACCGCCTGATGCTGGCTCAGCAGAACGGCCGACTCCAAGCCTTGCAGGAGAACTACACCCTCTCCACCAACGACAGCACACGCCGCTTCTGGCAACAATTGCGCGACGATTTTGAAAAAGAGTTAGGCTCTTGGCCCAACATGCCAAAACATGGCGACGACCACAAGATTGCCAAGTTCGAGACAGAAGGAGGCTTCATTACCCTCACGCTCGAAAACACCTATCGTCCCACGCTCAGTGTGCTCTACGAGGTGAAATAAGGTTTTTAGATTACCGTCAATGTGTAGAGATACACGACGGCGGCAGGGACTGCCATAAGGGTGGAGTCGAAACGATCGAGCATGCCCCCGTGACCTGGCAGGATATGGCCACTGTCCTTGATGCCGAGGGTACGCTTGAAAAGCGACTCAACAAGGTCGCCCCACGTGCCAAAGACTACTACCACGAGACCCTGACCGGCCCACTCTATGGCAGAAAGGCCAAGTGGATTCTGAGCATATTGCTCAGACAGATGCCACACCAGCACAGCCACGATGACTACCAAAACGCCGCCTCCGATACTGCCTTCCCACGACTTTCCTGGAGAGATGCGTGGGAATAGTTTATGTCTGCCAAGCAGCGAACCGCAGATATAGGCACCGGCATCGTTTATCCAGAGAAAGATAAATACAGACAGCGGTATAGACCACACAAAGTGGACACCATCAGCATCCGACTGGAAGGCCAGCACGTTCAGCAGCGAGAAAGGCAGCGCGATATAGAGTTGGCTCATCATCGTATAAGCCCAGTCGTTGACAGGGTCTTCCTGCTTCAGATAGAGTTCTGCCACCATGAGGTAGATGAGTGTGACAAGATAGGGAATGAACACAGAGGCCGAGGTGATGCCACTGCAGTAGCCTGCCATAGCCAGAAAGAAGAACACGCCAGCCACAGTGGAAATCATCTGATTGACAGTCACATCACCTCGATCATTGACCAGGCCTGTAAACTCCCAGATAGTCAGTCCTGTAACAAGTGTAAACAAGAAGATCATGGCTTCTGGTCGCAGAAAGCAACTCACGATGGCAGCCACAAAAAATACCGCCGTAATGGTTCTGATGATGAAATTCCTCATGACTTAAGCCTCCTCTTTATCAGCTTCTTCTGTATTTTTCTCATTTTCAGCTTTTTCCGCCTCCAATTCCTTGGCGCGCTCTTCAGCCATACGCTCTGCATCAGCACGCATCTGAGCCTCAAGGAGCTCCTCAGCGCGACTGGTCCAGGGGCGCTTGCCGAAGATTTTCTCCACATCCTCTGCGAAGATCACCTCACGATCGATAAGCAACTGTGCCAACTGGGCATGCCCCTCCTTGTGCTCCGTAAGGATTTGCTTGGCACGTTCGTACTGGGTGTTGATCATGCGCAGCACCTCCTCGTCCATCAGCTTTGCCGTAGTCTCAGAATAAGGTTTCTGGAACTGATATTCAGCGTTGTTATAGTAGCACACGTTGGGCAGCTTGTCGCTCATGCCTGCAAAGGCAATCATGCCGTAAGCCTGCTTGGTGACGCGCTCCAGATCGTTCATCGCGCCAGTAGAGATATGACCCACGAACAGTTCCTCTGCCGCACGGCCTCCAAGCAGTGAGCACATCTCGTCGAGCATCGCTTCCTTCGTCTGGAGCACGCGCTCTTCTGGCAGGTACCACGCTGCCCCCAGGGCCTGCCCACGGGGCACGATGCTGACCTTCACCAGCGGGTTGGCAAACTCTGTGAACCACGAGATGGTGGCATGGCCTGCTTCGTGGATGGCGATAGAGCGCTTCTCCTGCTCTGTCATCACCTTTGTCTTCTTCTCCAGGCCGCCAATGATGCGGTCGACGGCATCGAGGAAGTCCTGCTTCTTCACCGTCTGCGAGTTATGGCGGGCGGCTATCAGGGCGGCCTCGTTGCAGACATTGGCAATATCAGCACCAGAGAAGCCTGGCGTCTGACGGGCGAGGAAGTCGATATCCACGCTATCGTCTGTCTTCACAGGCTTCAGATGTACCTTGAACACCTCCTTGCGCTCGTTGAGGTCGGGCAGATCTACATGTATCTGACGATCGAAACGCCCTGCGCGCAACAGGGCCGAGTCGAGCATGTCGGCACGGTTTGTTGCAGCGAGGATAATCACGCCACTGTTGGTGCCGAAACCGTCCATCTCCGTCAGCAGGGCATTGAGCGTATTCTCGCGCTCATCGTTACCACCCATGGCGGGGTTCTTCGAACGGGCACGGCCCACGGCGTCGATCTCGTCGATGAAGATGATGCAGGGCGATTTCGACTTTGCCTGCTGGAACAGGTCACGGACGCGGGAGGCTCCCACGCCAACGAACATCTCCACGAAGTCGGAGCCCGACATCGAGAAGAAAGGTACGCCGGCCTCACCGGCTACAGCCTTGGCCAACAGGGTCTTACCCGTTCCCGGAGGGCCTACCAGCAGGGCGCCCTTGGGAATCTTTCCTCCAAGTTCGGTATACTTCTGGGGGTTCTTCAGGAAGTCCACTATCTCCTGGATCTCCTGCTTGGCGCCAGCCTGTCCTGCCACGTCCTTGAACGTGATGCCCAGGTCGCCGCCCTTCTCATACATCTTCGCCTTCGACTTGCCAACGCTGAACACGTTACCTCCAGCGCCCATGCCTCCACCACCCATGCGGCGCATGAAGAACATCCACAGCGCGATGAGCAGCACGATGGGGAAGAGGTTGTAGAAGATCATATTGATGAAGTCGTTCTCCTTGCGATTCTCATAAGTGTAGTCGCCAGTAAAGGTCTTAGCCTCCTTGGCTTGGTTGATATACTCCTCCACCTGGTCGATGCTGCCGAACTCTACCTCCACGTAAGGATCCTTGCCCGTCTGCTGGGCACTCTGATGGAACACGTCGCGGATATGCTCTGGCTTGACATACATCTTCAGCATGCCTTGCGCCTTGTTGATCACTATCTTCGAGGCATAGCCGCTGTCGATCATCGTCTTGAAGTTGGAATAAGTGACGGTGCGGCTGACGCTGCTGTTCTGCGGTCCGCCACTCGAGAAGTACAACAGGCCGAGGGCCAGGATAGCGATGGCATAGATCCAGTTCATGTTGAACTTGGGCATGTTCATCTTCGGCCCGTTGCCATTGTTTTTGTTGGGTATCTGGTTATTGTCCATTTCCTATCTTTCTATTTTCAACTTTGCAATTCATACGACTATGATTAGTCCACGTCAGCGATTCTCGTCAGGTCGGCATCCTCCCAGAGGTGTTCCAGGTCGTAGTATGCTCTTACCTCTGGCAGGAAGATGTGTACCAGCGCGTCGCCATAGTCCATGGCCACCCACTGTGCATTCTCCAGTCCTACCACGTGCGTAGGTTTTTCCTTAAGTCGCTCGCGGCACAGGTCGCCCACCGATTCGCAGATGGCTTCAACCTGCGTGGGAGAACTTCCCTCGCAGATGATGAAGTAGCTGCTGATGCTGCCGTCTATCTTCGTCAGGTCGGCCACTACCACGCCACGACCCTTCTTCTCTTGGATTGCTTCTGTTATTGTCTTTACTAGTTCGTTCATATATAAATAATGTATCTGGCCTGCAAAGGTACTGTAAATTGAGCGAAATGCAAAATAATTTTGGAATGAAAAAGAAAAAAATACGTTTTTTATTAAATTTCTTCCTTAAAATTTTGTCAGTTCCAGAAAAAGTGCTACCTTTGCACCCGCAATTCGGAACGAGGGCGTTCTGAGAATGCTTTAAGTTTGGGGTATGGTGTAATGGTAACACTACAGATTCTGGTCCTGTCATTCTTGGTTCGAGTCCGAGTACCCCAACAATCTCAATTGCTAAGTTGCTGAAAAATTAAGCACTTAGCAATTTTTATTTTCTGTTTTTGTCGGACTTTTGGCGGGCATTTGGGAATATATAGAAATTTGGGTTAGAATTTAGGTTTTACAGCCGAGTGAATAGGTGAGGAGTTTTGAAGGTTTTGCGATCTCCTTGGCTCCGTCAATAGGCCTGCTCATGCACGCCTCTGGACGGCACGGCCTGAGGGATCATTCATATTCTTGAAGGCGACGTCCCACTCGAGAAAATGTTCGACGACGCTCTCTGGCCACTGCCAAAGTACCGTGAACTGCTCTTCATACGATAAACATATTCTCTTGGTTGTTTGAAGTTTGCGTTTGGGACTCGGCACCGCGACGGTGTCGGGTCTTTTTTTCTTAAAACATTAAAAAATCAGACAGCAAAGCGCCCGTAATTCGAGTATTTTTCTTATTTTTGTGCCCGCATTAAACAAACACAGATGATGAAGACAGACATACAAATAGCACGCGAGAGCGAGCTGCTGCCCATTAGCGAGGTCGTCACACAGTTAGGAATAGCCCCCGAATCCATCGAGCCTTACGGCCGCTACATGGCCAAGGTGCCAGTGTCACTCATCGACGAGGCGCGCGTCCGTCAGAGCCGCCTCATCCTCGTCACAGCCATCAGCCCGACGAAGGCCGGCATCGGCAAGACCACCGTCAGCATTGGCCTCGCGCTGGGTCTGAACAAGATCGGTAAGAAGGCCGCCGTAGCCCTGCGCGAGCCCTCGCTCGGCCCCTGCTTCGGCATCAAGGGCGGCGCTGCCGGCGGCGGCTATGCCCAGGTGCTGCCCATGGAGAAGATCAACCTTCACTTCACGGGCGACTTCCATGCCGTCACCTCGGCTCACAACACCATCAGCGCCCTGCTCGACAACTACATCTACCAGCACCGTAAGGACGGCTTCTCGTTGCGTGAGATCTATTGGAAGCGCGTGCTCGACGTCAACGACCGTGCCCTACGCAACATCGTCACAGGCCTCCGCGGCGACGGTGTCGTTGCCGAGACAGGCTTCGACATCACCCCCGCCTCTGAACTCATGGCCATCCTCTGTCTCGCCACCAGCGAAGCCGACCTGCAGCGCCGCATTGAGAACATCGTGCTCGGCATCACCGCCGAGGGTAAGCCCTTCCGCGTAAGCGACCTCGGCGTCGCTGGCGCCATCACCGTGCTGCTGCGCGACGCACTCGCCCCCAACCTCGTGCAGACCACCGAGCAGACGCCCGCCTTCATCCATGGCGGTCCCTTCGCCAACATCGCCCACGGTTGCTCCAGCGTCGTCGCCACGAAGATGGCCATGAGCTACTGCGACTACGTCGTCACCGAGGCAGGCTTCGGTGCCGACCTGGGTGCAGAGAAGTTCTTTGACATCAAGTGCCGCAAGGCCGGCCTCCAACCCCGTCTCGTCGTCATCGTCGCCACCACACAAGGCTTGAAGATGCACGGCGGTGTCGACCTCGAACATATCAAGGAACCCAATGCCAAAGGACTGACGGAGGGTCTTAAGAACCTCAACCGCCATATCAACAACATGCAGGGCTTCGGCCAGCCCGTTATCGTCACCCTTAACCGCTTCGACTTCGACAGTGCTGACGAGATCGACATCGTGCGTAAGAACTGCGAGGACCTGGGTGTGGGCTTCGCCGTCAACGAGGCCTTCCTCAAGGGCGGCGAGGGCGCCGTCGAGCTGGCACAGAAGGTCGCCGACACCATCGACCGCATCCAGCCCCTGCCCATCCACTTCACCTACCCCGAGAACGACACCATCGAGGGCAAAATCGAGAAGGTGTGTAAGCGCATCTACGGGGCAGCCGCCGTGGAGTTCACCAAGACGGGTAAGAAGCGCCTGGAGGCCATCCGCGAAACCTTCAGCGGTGACAAGTCCATCGCCCGCTACCCCGTCTGTATCGCCAAGACCCAGTTCTCCTTCTCCGCCGATTCCACCCGCTACGGCTCTCCCGAAGGCTTCACCATCCGCATCCGCGACGTCATCCTCAACTGCGGCAGTGAGATGATCGTTGCCATCGCTGGCGACATGCTCCGCATGCCAGGCCTGCCCAAGAGTCCGCAGGCAGAGCGCATCACCATCGTCAACGGCGAGATCGAAGGCCTGTCCTGAAAAGTGAGGCGACCGCACCTTTCTTCTGACAAAAGTCAACAAAATTTACCAACGGTCAGAACAGTCGCGAACTGCCTTTTTCAGGCTTTTCGCTGGTTTCGGCTTTAGTTGCCTTAAAGCGCTTCTTTAGCCTGCCTAATCTGCCAGTTTAGTAGCACTTCCCTTCCACGCTCCACAGCCCTTGGTTGAAGAACTTTTCGTATGTACCCAAAATGCGAACACTCTTTACCACTTGCTGTATGCCAACGATTGTGGCATTGTGGCATTGTGGCATTTTTAGTTTTTATCATTTTACAGCCGCGAGAGTTGCATTAATTATTATATATTATAATATATAATAATTAATGAATATATATAATTATTATGATTATGCAACTATCTCCACCCCCTTCCCTGCGTCAGCGCCAGACGGAAAACCCAAAATGCCACAATGCCACAATGCCACAATGCCACATTTACATGAAGATGAGGCTCGCAGACCAACGGGCCTCATCTTTATGCAAACAAAGGGAAGGAAGCGGTTAAAAGTTCCACTTCAGAGCGAGGGTGGGATTGACGAAGAACGTCTGATCATCGTAGGAGTTGAAGATGAAGTTGTTGCTGAACTCCACCTCGGTACCAATGGAGAGATGCTCTGTGGCGTTGTACCAGAACTGGGGCTCAGAGAGGATGATGAGCATGCCGTGGCCGTTGGCCTTCACGCCGCGCCAGAGGTCAATAAAGCCCGAGAAAGTACACTTCTTATTGGCGAAGGTGGTGCCCCAGATACCCGTCAGCTGAGCACTATTGTAAGCATAATTAATATCGTTGCTCTTAAAGAAGCGCTTATACATCAGCTGCACGCCCCAGGTGGTGGAGAAGTCGGCATTGTGGCCGTTGTAGGCAGCACCCACGAGGGCTGCCTGCTGGTAGCTTCCAACGTGGGAGCCGAGACCGCCGTCGTACTCGACATGGGCTGCGAAGCCTTTTTTGCCGATATTGAACTCGCGCGAGATCTCGGCATAGGCAGCAAGCGTTTCCTTGCGGCTGAGGTCGAGGTCGACGAAATAGAACCACGATCCCCAGGGGTCGGCCTTAAACTGTTCGAGCGTAAGAGTGACCTTCTGACGAGACGGTTCCTGGTCAGGATAGAGGTTACGTCCGAAATCGTAGTGCAACTGTAGGTTCTGTGCACTTGCCGTGAGAGTTGCAACGGCCATCAGGGCGAAAGAAAAAAACTTTTTCATATTTTCACGATTAAACTTTATTGTTAAATCAGCGGTGCGATATACTTCAGCACGAAGAAGGCCGAGAGGATATAAACCGTGGCCGAGAGCTCACGATAGCGCCCAGTGCAGACATAGACGATGACATAGGAGAGCATGCCCAGGACGATACCCTCGGAGATGCTGGCCGTGAAGGGCATCATGAGCATCGTGACGAAACAGGGCATAGCCTCGGAGAAGCCTATGAAGTCTATATGGATGATGGCACGCAACATCATCACACCCACGAGGAACAGGGCACTGGTGGTGGCTGCGGCAGGGATCATGAGGAAGACGGGCGAGAAGAACAGGGCGACGAAGAACAGCAGGGCCGTGGTGAGGGCCGTGAGACCCGTTCTTCCGCCCTCGAGGATGCCCGTGGTGCTCTCCACATAGGTGGTGACGGTAGAGGTGCCGCAGAGAGCGCCCAACGTTGTACCTACGGCGTCGGCCATCAGGGCGCGGTTGAGGGCTGGTATCTTACCCGTATTCTTGTCGACCATCTCGGCTCCAGTGGCAGCGCCAATGAGTGTGCCGATGGTGTCGAAGAGGTCCATGAAGAGCAGCGTGGCCACCACGATATAGTATTCGACATCGAAGCTGATGAAACGCGAGAAGTCGATGTGGAACGCCACTGGCTCGATAGACTGGGGCATGCTGAGGATGGTGAAGCCCTCTGGCACCTGTGTGACCCCGAAGGGGATGCCGACGAGGGTCATGATGATAATGGTATAGAAGAGGGCTCCCTTGACGTGGAACGACAGCAGGATAGCCCCCAACAGGATGCCGCCCGCTGCCACGAGCGTGGTAGGCGTCCAGGCACCGAGGGCGGTCATCGTGGCATCGCTGGCAACGACAATGCCGCCGTTCTTCAGTCCAATGAAGGCAATAAAGAGGCCGATACCCACGGAGATAGAGTAGCGCAGGTTGAGCGGGATGGCGTTGACGATGGCCTCACGCACCTTAAAGACGGTGAGCAGGATAAAGACGACACCCTCGACAAAGACAGCTGCGAGAGCCTGCTGCCAGGAGTAGCCCATCACGATGACCAGGGTGTAGGCAAAGAAAGCGTTGATACCCATGCCCGAGGCCAGCGCGAAAGGCAGTTTGGCATAAAAGGCCATCACACAGGTGGCGATGGCGGCAGCAATGACGGTAGCAGAGAACACCGCGCCCTTGTCCATGCCCGCATCGCTGAGGATCAGAGGGTTGACGGCGAGGATGTAAGACATCGTAAGGAAGGTGGTGAGACCTGCCATCATCTCTACCTTCACGGAATGCTTTGCCGGGTCAAAGCCCAGCAACGATAAGAATTGTTTCATGATTTAGACAACTTATTGTTTAAGAGATTAATTATAATATTCGCTGCGTTGTCGGGAGCCTTCTGGTCGCCCAGACGACGCCACACCTCGGCATAGCCCTCAAGCATCTGCTCACGACGAGGGCCGTCGAGGATCTGCTCCAGCTCACGACGGATATGGCTCACAGTGAAAGTGTCAGCCAGGAGTTCCGTCACGACTTCGCGGTCGGCAATGAGGTTAACTAGTGATATATATGACACCTTGATAAGATAGCGGCGCACCACGCGGGCGACCTTGGGCAGGGGAAGCTTGTAGCACACCACCTGCGGCACGCCAAACAGGGCCGTCTCGAGGGTGGCCGTGCCACTGGTGACAAGGGCGGCATGGGCCTGCGAGAGCAGACGGAAGGTCTGGTTGAAGACCACCTCCACCCCACTCTCCCTGAGGAAGGGTTCGTAATAGGCAGCCTCAATGCCTGGGGCACCAGCCAGCACCACGCGATAGTCGTTCATATAGGGCCTGACGGCCTCGATCATGGCAGGGAGGTTGTCTTTGATTTCCTGCTGTCGCGAGCCAGCCAGGAGGGCGATGGTTTTCGTGGTGCGTGGCGCACGAGGAGCGGTGAGCATATACTGGCGAACCTCGTCGGCGGTAGGATTACCCACGTAATGGATGGGGTAATGGTGTCGCTTCTCGAAGAAGTCGACCTCGAAAGGCAGGATGGAGAAGAGCTCGTCGACATCGCGACGGATGTTCTTGATGCGGTGCTCTTTCCACGCCCAGATCTTAGGTGAGATATAATAGTAGACAGCTGGTCTAAAATGGTTGGATTTCTGACGCTGGCGATGAATAAATTTCGCAATCTTCAGGTTGAAGCCAGGATAGTCGACCAGAATCACGCAGTCGGGCTGCCACGACAGGATATCCTGTTTGCAGAAGCTCATATTCTTCAAGATGGTTGGCAGATGAAGCAGTACAGGTATCACGCCCATGAACGCCAGGTCGCGATAATGGCGCACTCGCGTACCACCGACAGCAGTCATCAGGTCGCCGCCGAAGAATCGGAACTCCGCCTTCGGGTCAGCATTTTTCAACGATTGCATCAGGTGGGATGCATGAAGGTCGCCAGAGGCTTCGCCAACGATGAGGTAGTATTTCATTGCTTATATATGATTACCTTCAAACCACGTGGAAAGCTGATCGATGGCCTTGTAGGCGGTGAGGTCAATCTGCGTGGGGATGACGGCCACATAGCCGTGATCGAGGGCCCAGCGATCTGTATCCGTGGCTTCTGGCTCATCGTTATGATAATGACCCACCATCCACCAGTAGTCGTAGCCTCGCGGATGATGGCACTTGGTGACCTCACTACTCCAGGTGCCACTGCTCATGCGACAGACACGAACACCCTGGTAGTCGGCCTTCTGAGTATCAGAGTCGGCTGCATCGCCAAGTAGAGGGAAATTCACATTTAGGCACACGCCTTTGGGCAGTCCCTCGGCCAGCACCCTCTCCGTGATGGATCTGACATAAGGCCGCAGGGGCGAGAAGTCGGCATCGTCGCGGTGGTCGCACAATGAGAACGCCACAGAGGGGATATACTTCATACACCCCTCAAGCACGACACCCATCGTACCACTATAGTGTGCATTGACAGAGGCATTGTCGCCATGATTGATGCCGCCAATAACCATATCGGGCCTACGGGGGCACAGCTCTGCCAAGGCCATCTTCACACAGTCGGTAGGTGTGCCGTTGCACGACCACACTTGGAGGGCGGAGGGTGAAGTATGGAATGATGAATGTGGAGTAAGGCGAAGGGGCACGGTGGCGGAGAAGGCACAGGAGAAGCCGCTACGAGCCTCATCAGGTGCACAGACGATGATATCGCCGTAGTCGGACAGCATCTCCACCAACTGGCGGATACCCTTGGCCTGGTAGCCGTCATCGTTGGAAATAAGTAGTAACGGTCGTTTAATTTCCATAAAATATCAATGATTTGACTGCAAAATTACGAAAAAAGGTTTAAATGAAAGGAATTCTCGACGAAAATTAGTAACTTTGTGGCCAAAATTCTCTATTTATATCAAAAAGTAATTAGGATAATAAGAGCAAAGATGAGTAAGATCATAGCAATAGCAAACCAGAAGGGCGGCGTGGGAAAGACGACAACCACCATTAACCTGGCAGCCTCGCTCGCCACCCTGGAGAAGACCGTGCTGGTAGTAGACGCAGACCCTCAGGCCAACGCCTCCAGCGGACTGGGTGTAGACATCACGGAAGTGGAATGTTCTATTTACGAATGTATCATCGACAAGGCAGACGTCAGGGATGCTATCTACACGACAGATATCGACGGGCTGGATATCATTCCCAGCCATATAGACCTGGTGGGAGCAGAGATAGAGATGCTGAACCTGGAAAACCGGGAGAATATCCTGAAGAAGCTGCTGGAGCCCGTGGCACAGGACTACGACTACATACTTATCGACTGCTCGCCGTCACTGGGACTCATCACCGTCAACGCGCTGACTGCCGCCGACTCGGTCATCATCCCCGTGCAGTGCGAGTATTTCGCCCTGGAAGGTATCAGCAAGCTGCTGAACACCATCAAAATCATCAAGAACAAGCTGAATGCACGGCTGGAGATAGAAGGATTCCTGCTGACGATGTACGACAGTCGCCTGCGCCTGGCAAACCAGATCTACGACGAGGTGAAGCGCCACTTCCAGGAACTGGTGTTCAAGACCGTCATCCAGCGTAACGTGAAGTTGTCGGAGAGTCCCAGTCACGGTCTGCCTGTGATCCTGTACGATGCCGACTCCACAGGAGCCAAGAACCACCTTGCCCTGGCAAGAGAGATCATCCTAAGGAACAAATAAACCAAACCAAAACCATCATGGCTGTAAAGAAGAAATACGACCGCAGTGTACTCGGACGAGGACTGGACAACATCGGCACAGGGAAAGGCAGGGGCCTCGATGCCCTGATAGACACGAGCGATGTGCACGCCCAAGGCTCGTCGAACCTCAATGAGATTGCCATCAGCATGATCTCGCCCAACCCCAACCAACCTCGTACGGACTTCGACGAGATAGCACTACAAGACCTGGCCGCCAGCATCCGCGAGATAGGCCTCATCACCCCCGTCACCCTCAGGCAGATGGGCGAGAAGGAGTATCAGATCATCGCAGGTGAGCGCCGTTGGAGGGCAGCACAACTGGCTGGGCTGACCACCATCCCCGCCTATATCCGTACGGCGGAAGACGAGAAGGTGATGGAGATGGCACTGGTGGAGAACATCCAGCGCGAAGACCTGAACCCCATCGAAATCGCACTGGCCTACCAGCACCTGTCGGAGGCGACGGGTATGACGCAGGAACGAATCTCGGAGCGCGTGGGCAAGAGCCGCACATCGATCACCAACTACATGCGCCTGCTGAAACTGCCCGCCCAGATACAGATCGCCCTGAAGAATAAAGACATCGACATGGGCCATGCCCGTGCACTGCTCTCCATCGACAGTCCTTCGACTCAGCTCAAGCTGTTCAAGGAGGTGCAACGCAACGGCTATTCTGTAAGAAAGGTGGAAGAGATGGTGCAGAAGCTGAAGAACGGTGAGACCATCCAAAGCGTGAAGAAATCGGAAACGCAACTGCCCTTGGAATACAGTATCCTACGCGACCGCCTGTCTGAACTTTTCAAGGTGAAGGTGCAGATGACATGCTCGTCGCAGGGCAAAGGCAAGATTAGCATTCCATTTATCAACGAAGACGAGTTGGAGTATGTGATGAACATCTTCGACAAGATCAAGAACTGAATCAGAGGCGAGAGGCTACAAGTGAGAAGCGAGATGAAACACATACTGATGACAATCTGTCTGCTGATTGTGGCAGGAGGCCAGAATATCGTGGCACAGGACCGCACAGACAGCGACAGTGTGAATAACGCCACGCTCGAAAGCCTATCACTCGTAGTAGATACGACCCTCAGCACGAAGACTGCCAAGGTACACGACTGGGCCACGTGGCGCCCTGACCCCAAGCGCGCACTATGGCTCGCACTGGTCATCCCCGGAGGAGGGCAGATATACAACCGCAAATACTGGAAACTGCCCATCGTGTATGGCGGATTCATTGGCTGTCTGTATGCCATGAACTGGAACAACACGATGTACAAGGACTACTCACAGGCCTATCTGGACCTGGTAGACAACGACCCTGGCACGCAGAGCTACAACCAGTTCCTGCACCTTGGAATGCAGATTACGACGCCGGCTGAAAAGAAGCGTTTTGAGGAAATCTTCAAGAAGCGAAAGGACAAATACAGACGTTGGCGCGACCTGAGCTTCTTCGTCATGGTGGGTGTCTATGCCCTTTCCGTCATCGACGCTTATGTAGACGCTGAGCTGTCGGTGTTTGACATCTCCGACGACCTGAGCCTGCGGGTGGAGCCCACAATCCTCAACAACCGCTCTTCAAACAACCCGCTTGACGCATCGTCAGTAGGACTGCAATGCAGCTTGAACTTTTAAACATATTGATAATCATTTATAAAAAATAGAAAGAATGAAGAAGAAACTTATGATAACCCTCGTTGCCGCTTTCCTTGGATGGAACCTCGGTCTGAATGCACAAGTAGTAAATACCGACATTCCGACAGAAGACGACATCGAAGCTGACATTGAGGACGAAGATGATATAGACGACGAAGAAGAGGACGAAGAAGAAAACGCGGAAGAGTTGACCAACGACGAGTTTGCCGTCACCGACGACGAAGGCAACGAGGAGGTCATCGAATTCCCCGAGGCCATGACCTACGACCTCGACAGTCTGCTCAACCTCTACATGTCGAAGACTTATCTGTCGCCTGGCGACTGCGAGATGAAGAACGAGAACCCAACCTTTCCAAAGGAGGTATATATCGAGCGGCTCAGCCGCATACCCTCCGTCATGGAACTGGCCTATAACGACATCGTGCAGCGTTTCATTGACCGTTACAGCGGAAGACTACGCTATTCAGTCAGTTATATGCTGGGTGCAGCCAACTTCTATCTACCCATCTTTGAGGAAGCCCTTGAGACCTACCAACTGCCCCTTGAGCTGAAATACCTGCCTATCATCGAGTCGGCCCTGAACCCCAAGGCTGTGTCGAGGGCTGGTGCTACAGGTCTATGGCAGTTCATGCTCGGAACAGGCAAGCAGTATGGGCTGGAGGTGAACTCGCTAGTCGACGAGCGCCGCGATCCCGTGAAATCATCGTATGCTGCAGCCCGCTATCTGAGGGATCTCTATAAGATCTTCGGTGACTGGAACCTGGTGATTGCAGCCTACAACTGCGGGCCAGAGAACATCAACAAAGCCATCCACCGTGCCAATGCCGGCACCGCAGGACAAGTAAACGAGACGCTCAACAAGGACTACTGGCACATCTATCCATACCTGCCAGCAGAGACGCGCGGCTATGTGCCTGCCTTCATCGCGGCCACCTACATCATGACCTACTACTGCGAGCACAACATCTGTCCAATGACTACCCGTCTGCCAGCACAGACAGATACGGTGATGGTACATCGTGACGTGCATCTGGAGCAGATCGCTGGGGTCATAGGGACCGACACCGACCTGCTACGTTCGCTGAACCCGTCGTACCGTCGTGATGTTGTGCCAGGCAACACCAAGCCCAGCACCATCAGGATGCCACTGGCAGACACTGGCAAATTTATCGACAACGAAGACTCTATCTATAATTTCCGCGTGAGTGAGCTGCTGACGAAGCGACTGGTGGTGGATGTCAACGACGACCTGCCAACGTTCTCCCGCAAACGTGGATCTTACAGCAGGCGAAGCGGCCGTTACAGTCGTCGCTCAGCCCGCAACTCGCGTCGCGGAAGAGCAAGAGGAGGCAGTTCCATAACCATTCAGCGCGGACAGACGCTGTCGCAGATCGCTAAGCGCAACGGGACCACCGTTGCCAAACTCCGTAAGCTGAACGGTCTCAAAGGCAACAGCATCCGAGCTGGTAAGAAACTGAGAATCAGGTAATGCGAAATGACTAAGGAGGAATGAGATATGGCAGAGGAAGAACTTAGACTACAAGAAGAAGCCGACGACAAACTCATCAACGAGGCGTTCGAGAAACTGTTGCGCGACTATACCAATTCGCGCCATCGTAAGAAAGTAGACCTCATCACAAAGGCCTTCAATTTTGCGCGCCAAGCCCATAAGGGGGTGCGCCGTCTCTCTGGCGAGCCATATATTATGCACCCCATCGCCGTGGCACAGATCGCCTGTTCGGAGATAGGGCTCGGCTCTACGAGTATCTGTTCGGCACTGCTGCACGACGTCGTCGAAGACACGGACTACACCGTGGAGGATATCGAGAACATCTTTGGGGCAAAGATTGCCCAGATTGTAGACGGGCTGACAAAGATCAGTGGCGGCATCTTCGGCGAGCAGGCCTCAGCCCAGGCTGAGAACTTCAAGAAGCTGCTGCTGACGATGAGTGATGATATCCGCGTAATCCTCATCAAGATCTGCGACCGTCTGCACAACATGCGCACCCTCGACTCACAGCCTGCCAACAAGCAATACAAGATAGCAGGTGAGACACTCTATATCTATGCTCCTCTGGCCAACCGCTTAGGGCTGAACAAGATCAAGTCGGAACTGGAGAACCTCAGTTTCAAATTTGAACATCCCGACGAGTTTGCCAACATCGAGGCGAAGCTGGAGTCTACCCACGCCTCACGTCACGAACTCTTCGACCAGTTTACGGCCCCCATCAAAGAGTCGTTGGAAAAGATGGGTATCCAATACGAGATCAAGGAGCGCGTGAAGAGCCCCTACTCTATTTGGAACAAGATGCAGAACAAGCACGTCACCTTCGAGGAGATTTACGATATCCTGGCCGTGCGCATCATCTTCACGCCTAAGGTCAGAGAGGAGGAGATCGACGAGTGCTTCAAAATCTACGTGGCCATCTCGAAAATCTACAAATCGCATCCCGACCGTCTGCGCGACTGGCTCTCGCAGCCCAAGGCCAACGGCTACCAGGCGCTACACGTGACACTAATGTCGAAACAAGGTCGGTGGATAGAGGTACAGATCCGCTCAGACCGTATGGACGAGGTGGCAGAACAAGGCTTTGCCGCCCACTGGAAATACAAGGACGGCGTAGAAGAGGAGTATACAGAAGACGAGAACGAACTGAACGACTGGCTGCGCACCATCAAGGAAATCCTCGACGACCCGCAGCCCGATGCCATGGATTTCCTCGACACCATCAAGCTGAACCTCTTCGCCAGCGAGATTTTTGTCTTTACCCCCAAGGGAGAGATCCGCACACTACCCGCCGACTGTACCGCCCTCGACTTCGCCTTCTCCATCCATACCTTCCTCGGCAGCCATTGCATTGGCGCGAAGGTAAACCACAAGCTGGTACCCTTGAGCCACAAGTTGCAGAGCGGCGACCAGGTGGAGATACTCACGTCGAAGTCACAACATGTCAGTCCGGCATGGATCAACTTTGTATCTACTGCCAAGGCCAAGGCAAAGATTCAGGCCATTCTGCGCCGCGACAACAGAGAGGTGCAGCGCAGGGGCGAGGATATTCTGAACGAATTCCTTGAGAAGAACCACCATGAACCCAGCCTCGCTCTGGCAGACCGTCTGGCGGAGTTCCACGACTACAGCAAGCGCAATGAGTTCTACCAGGCTCTCGGCGAGAAGATCGTCATCCTTGGCGATAAAGACTTAGATGAGCTCAGCGGCAAGAACAAGAGTGGCGAGAGCACAGGTTGGCGCAAGTACGTGCCCTTCGTAGGCAAGAAGAAGAAAGGAGAGGCTCCCAAAGAAGACCTCTTCATCGTGCCTGAGAAATTTAATCGCAAGAAGCCCATCTATATCAGCGAGGAGAACATCAACCAGTATAAGTTTGCCAGCTGTTGCCATCCCATCCCCGGTGATGATGCCTTGGGCTATATCAACAACAAGAACCAGATAGAGATCCACAAGCGTAACTGTCCTGTGGCTGCGAAGCTCAAGACCAGCTTCGGCAACCGTATCATCGACATCAAGTGGGACATGCACAAGATTCTCTACTTCGATGCCACCCTGCGGTTGGGAGGCATCGACCGCGTGGGGCTGCTAAACGAGATTACGCAGATTATCTCCTCTCAGATGAACGTGAACATCCATAAGGTCGTCATCACCTGTGAGGATGGCATCTTCGATGGCAGCATCGAACTGCGTGTCCACGACCGCGAGGATATGAAGAGCATCGTGAACAACCTCAAGGCCGTCGCCGACTTGAAAGAAATATCAGAAATCCTATAACAATATGAATCCCCTCAAATCCCTACTCCTCCTACTTACCCTAATCACCCTTCCCTCCCTCACCCATGCAGCAGGGAAGTATGACAACCCTGACACCATCGTCGTGGCCCGAGACGGCACGGGCGAGTTCCGCACCATAGACGAGGCCATCGAGGTATGCCGTGCCTTCATGGACTATCACAAAGTGATATATATAAAAAAAGGTACGTATAAAGAGAAGCTCATCATCCCCTCGTGGCTACAAAACATCGAGCTCTGTGGCGAAGATGCCGAGCAGACCATCATCACCTACGACGACCATGCGAACGTGAAAGTGCTCTTAGGTACAGCAGAGCCGCGACTACAGCCCATGGGCACCTTCCGCACCTATACGCTCAAAGTAGAAGGCAACGACATCACCCTGAAAAACCTGACCATCGAAAACAATTCCGCCAGACTTGGTCAGGCCGTGTCGCTGCATACCGAAGGCGATCGTATAAAGGTTGTGAACTGCCGCATCATCGGCCATCAGGATACAATCTACACAGGCGTGGCCGGCACACGGCTATGGTTTAAAGGCTGTTATATCTGTGGCACCACCGACTTTATCTTCGGTCCCAGCACAGCATGGTTTGAGGACTGCACCATCGAGAGTCTTGTCAACAGCTATGTCACGGCAGCCTCCACACCGAAGGACCAGCCGTATGGCTACATTTTCAACAACTGTCGTCTGACAGCCGCTGAGGGTGTAGACCAAGTCTATCTGGGACGTCCTTGGCGCGACTATGGCTACACCCTCTTCATGAACTGCGAGCTGGGGCGCCATATCCGGCCTGAAGGGTGGCACCACTGGGAGAAGCAGCGCGAACAGACTGCCCGCTACATGGAATACAATAATCATGGCGAGGGAGCGTCGACGAAATCTCGCGTAGCCTGGAGCCGCCTGTTGACGAAAAAAGAGGCAGAGCTGATTACGCCTGCCTCTGTATTCAACTACCGTAATGAGTGGAAAGACTACTGCAAATAGTCAAGTTGTTTTTTCATTGCCTGTAGTTCAGTACGGATGTTTATCAGCGAACTGATGACATCAGCCTTTTTGTCGACGCCCTTACGGTTGGCATTAATCAGTTTCTTGGCAGCAGATATCTTAAATCCGCGCACCTTCACCATGTTATAGATAAGACGCACGTGCTCGATATCCTTCTCCGTATATTGCCGCGCCTTCGACAGGCCCGTAGTCTTCGGCTTCAAGAACGAGAATTCCTGCTCCCAGTAGCGGAGCGTACTTTCATTCACGCCAAACATCTTCGCTACCTCACTGATGGAGTAGTACAACTTGAGATTTTTGTTAAGATTCAGTGCCATAATCACAATATTTTGCTGCAAAGATACGAATTATTTTGGAATAATGCGTAACTTTGCACCTGAAAAATGAAGAGACAGAGAAAAAGGATAACATCAGCGTGGGTATTATTGTCGATATTCGTGTCGATAATAATGCTCTCAGCCTTGCACCATCATCAGCCAGTTGCTGCCCCCGCAGCCATTTGCGATGATTGTGCCCATCATATCCATCACTCTGGCCACATCACTACAGCCGCCACACACCTTAGCACTTGTGTGCTATGTCAGTTTCTGTCTCTTCCCTACACGCCTGCCACCCTCTTGTTGTGGACAGCATCTTTATGCGCAACAGTCACTGCCGTATCTCGCAGCATCACTTTTACACTGTTAGAGACAGGGCAGTGCAAATCATCCCGCGCTCCCCCGTTCGTTCCGTAGTCTTTGCAAGGAGGAAACCAACGACACATTATTATTTATTAGACAAACAGAATGAATAAGATATTTATCATCCTGTCATTGTTGTGCGTAGGCATGACCATGACAGCACAGGAGCAGCGTGGTCACCAGCATCATGATCATGCGTCAGACTCTACGGACGTGTTCTATAAACACCTGAAGTTGAACGAACTGACAGTAACAGGCGTCACTGGCGCCACCAAACTCAAGCATTCCACAGCCCCCATCTCCATTGTCACAGGCAAGGAACTGCGGCAGACATCTTCTACGAATATCATCGATGCCATAGCCAAACAGCCTGGCGTCGCGCAGATTACCACGGGCAGCGGCATCTCCAAGCCCATCATCCGCGGCCTCGGATACAACCGCATCATCGTCATGAACGAAGGCGTTAGGCAGGAAGGTCAGCAATGGGGCGATGAGCACGGTATCGAGATCGACGGTGCCGGTATCAATTCCGTGGAGATACTCAAAGGGCCTGCCTCGCTGATGTACGGCAGCGATGCCATGGCGGGTGTGCTGATTCTGCACGCGGCTCCCACCCTGCCAGAAGGTGAGATGAAGGCGAACCTCTCTACAGAGTATCAGACCAACAACGGACTCTTCGACTACTCGCTCAACTTTGCGGGAAACCAACGAGGATTTGTATGGGACGGACGCTTCTCGCAGAAGATGGCCCACGCCTACAAGAACAAGTACGACGGCTACGTGCCTGGCTCACAGTTCCGCGAAGTGGCAGGACGACTGATGCTCGGACTGAACAGGCAATGGGGCCACACGCACCTTACCTTGTCGGCCTACCATCAGACGCCAGGCATCATCGAGGGAGAGCGAGACGAGCATACAGGGCAACTGGTACACGAGGATGACTGGAGCGGTCACAGTTACGGCAAATGGCTCCCCTACCAGCAGATAAAGCACTACAAGTTAGTATGGGACAACTCGCTGAACCTGTCGCGGGGCTGGTTGAAGATCATCATAGGCTATCAGCAGAATCGTCGCCAAGAGTTTGAAGAACACCATCACCATGCACATGAGCACGAAGCAGAGGAGCACGACCATGAGACAGAGGAGCCCGCCCTCTACTTTAAACTCCACACCGTGACTTACGACGCCCGCTATCTGACCCACGAGTTCAATGGCTGGAAACTGTCGACAGGCATCCAGGGCATGTGGCAGCAGTCGCAGAACCTTGGCGAGGAGTATCTCATCCCTGCCTACCGTCTGTTCGACGCAGGCCTCTACCTCACCGCCAGCAAGCAGTTAAGCCAATGGACGCTGAACGGCGGCGTGCGCTTCGACCATCGTCACCTGCACGGAGACGCACTCATGGAGAATGGCAAAGAGCGGTTTAGCGACTTCAGCCGTAACTTCAGCAGCGTGACAGGCAGCATCGGCGCCGTATGGAATATGTGCGAGCATCTGAACCTGCGCCTGAACGTGGCACGCGGATTCCGTGCTCCCAACATGAGTGAACTGGGTTCCAACGGTGCGCACCACGGAGCCCTGCGCTACGAGGTGGGCAACAAGCAGTTGAAGCCCGAGTACAGTCTGCAGGCAGACCTCGGCCTCGACTTCACGTCGCCATACGTATCAGCGCAGTTAGCTCTTTTCGCCAGCCGTATCGACAATTACATCTTCTTGAGGAACGAAGGCAGGGAAATCGACGGAACAGCGGTATACAGTTACACCCAGGGCGATGCCCGCCTGCTGGGCTTCGAGGCTGGTGCCGACTTCCATCCCATCCACTCGCTACACCTGGCCAACACCTTCTCGTATGTCGATGCCCGCCAACTGCACCAGCCAGAGGAGGCGAAATACCTGCCTTACACCCCTGCTCCACGCTGGACGTCGGAGTTGAAATGGGAACTGCTGCACCATAGCCATCCTACCATAGGCCACCATTCGCACCATACCCACCACGCTGCAGGCTTCTCTGTAGACAATCTCTACCTCGCGGCAGGGCTGGAGTGCTACCTGAAGCAGAGCCATGTGTATGCTGTCGACGGCACGGAGACAGCCACGCCCAGTTACACGCTGCTGAATGTCTCGGCAGGTACCGACCTCACGCTTAACGGCAAGAAGGTTTCCGAACTCTACATTACAGCCAACAACCTACTGAATCGCGCCTATCAGAACCACCTGAGCCGCCTGAAATACGGCGATATGAACGAGGCGACAGGGCGCCGGGGTGTCTACAACATGGGGCGCAACGTGGTATTCAAGGTCGTCGTTCCCATAGCGTTATAATGATAATCCCCTCGCGATTGCGAGGGGATTATTATTTAGAGGTTTGCCAGTTCCACGACTTTGTCGATGGCAGCAGAGAGACCATCGGCGTTCTTACCACCAGCAGAAGCATAGTGCGGCTGTCCGCCACCGCCTCCCTGCATCAGTTTGGCTGCCTCGCGAACCAGTTGTCCGGCATTCAGACCATGGTCCTTCACCATATCGTCGCTGAGCATCACGTTCAGCATCGGCTTATTGTCGAAGACGGTACCGACGACGCAAACCAGGTTCTCGCCAATCAGTTCACGCACCTTGAACACGAGGTCCTTGGCAGCATTGGGCATTATCGGGAACTGTCCTGTGACCACCTTCACGCCATTCACCAGACGGGCCTTGCCGACCAAATCCTGGGCGAGAGCCTGAACGCGCTGAGCCTGATACGACTCGATTTCCTTCTTCATGGAGTCGTGCTCGTCGATGTACTTCTGAATCACGCCCTGGAGGTCCTTGGCATTATTGAAGAAGTTGCTCACGACCTTCAGCATATCTTCCGTCTTATAGAGCAGTTCCTCGCACTCACGGCCTGTCTTGGCCTCGATACGACGGATACCAGCGGCCACACTGCTCTCTGCGATGATCTTGAAGAAACCGATCTTACCCGTGGCCTTGGCATGGATACCGCCACAGAACTCACACGAGGGGCCGAAGCGAACCACACGCACCTTGTCGCCATACTTCTCACCGAAGAGGGCGATGGCACCAAGCTTCTTGGCCTCATCGAAAGGCACCTCACGATGTTCGTCGAGGGGGATATCCTGACGGATCATGTCATTCACCATGCGCTCCACCTGGCGCAGTTCCTCGTCCGTCACCTTCTGGAAATGAGAGAAGTCGAAGCGCAGGGTGTCTGGCGATACGAACGAGCCCTTCTGCTCCACATGGTCGCCCAACACCTGCTTCAGCGCATAGTCGAGCAGGTGGGTAGCGGTATGGTTGGCGGCAGAAGCGTCGCGTTTGTCGGTATCCACACAGGCCATGAACTGGGCCGAGGGATCCTTCGGCAGTTGCTTCACGATATGCACCGTCTGGTTGTTCTCACGCTTGCAGTCGATGATCTCGACGGTCTCGGCCTCATTGCAGATGACGCCAGCGTCGCCTACCTGACCACCCATCTCGCCATAGAACGGCGTATAGTCGAGCACGAGTTCATAGTACTCGTTCTTCTTCTGCGTCACCTTGCGGTAGCGGAGGATATGGCACTCATACTCCGTATAGTCGTAGCCCACGAACTGCTGTTCGCCCTGGGCCAGTTCCGTCCAGTCTGAGTTCTCCACCTGAGCGGCATTGCGGGCACGCTCCTTCTGCTTCTGCATCTCGACGTTGAACTGTTCTTCGTTCACCGTGAGGCCATTCTCGCGGCAGATGAGCTCCGTCAGGTCGAGGGGGAAGCCGTAGGTGTCGAACAGGCGGAAGGCCTGCACACCGTCGAGTTCCGTCTTGCCATCAGCCTTCAACTGCTCCATGGCCTTGTCGAGCAGTGAGATACCCTTGTCGAGGGTGCGCAGGAAGGCTTCTTCCTCCTCCTTCATCACCTTCGAGATCAACTGCTGCTGGGCCTTCAACTCCGGGAAGGCATCGCCCATCTCGGCAACGAGTGTGGGCACGAGTTTATAGAGGAAGCCCTCCTTCTGTCCGAGGAACGTATAGGCATAGCGGACAGCTCTTCTCAAGATGCGGCGGATGACGTAGCCTGCCTTCGCATTTGAAGGCAGCTGGCCGTCGGCGATGGAGAAGGATACGGCGCGCAGATGGTCGGCACAGACACGCATGGCGACGTTGATGTCGTCCTGTTGCTTGCTGACCTCACCTTCCTCGAAAGTGGTGTACTTCAGGCCAGTGATCTGCTCCTGAGTCTTGATAATCGGCTGGAAGATATCCGTATCGTAATTCGAGTGCTTGCCCTGCAGCATGCGGACGAGGCGCTCGAAGCCCATGCCCGTGTCGATCACGTTCATGCTCAACTTCTCCAGCGAGCCGTCGGCCTTGCGGTTGAACTGCATGAACACGAGGTTCCATATCTCGATCACCTGGGGATCGTCGTGGTTCACCAGGTCGCGGCCGCTGACACCCGAGGCCTTGCGCTGCTCGGGGGTACGGCTGTCGACGTGGATCTCGGAACAGGGACCGCAGGGGCCCGTGTCGCCCATCTCCCAGAAGTTGTCGTGCTTGTTGCCGTTGATGATATGGTCCTCAGGCACGTGCTTGGCCCAGTAGCGGGCGGCCTCGTCGTCGCGGGGGATATTCTCTTCGGGCGAACCCTCGAAGACCGTCACGTAGAGGTCCTCAGGATTCAGCTTGAGCACATCCACGAGATACTCCCATGCCATGTCGATGGCACCCTCCTTGAAGTAGTCGCCGAACGACCAGTTGCCGAGCATCTCGAACATGGTATGGTGGTACGTGTCGTGTCCCACCTCCTCCAGGTCGTTGTGCTTGCCTGAGACGCGGAGGCATTTCTGCGTGTCTGCCCTCCGTCGGGGCTCCGGGTCGCGGGTGCCGAGGATAATATCTTTCCACTGGTTCATGCCTGCGTTGGTGAACATCAGCGTGGGGTCGTCCTTGATGACCATAGGCGCTGAGGGCACGATGGCGTGCTGCTTCGACTCAAAGAACTTCTTGAATGAGTCGCGGATCTCGTTTGCTGTCATTTGCATGTGATTATTCTGTTTTTACTATTTGGCGTGCAAAGGTAAGTCTTTTTCCTGAGATAACCAAAGGTTATCCGCATTTTTTAAGTCGAAGCCGCCACTCCACCTCAAGTCCGCAACAGCAAATTTTTATTACATCCAGGATCACTCTGGGGTATAATTCCAAGTTTAGTTAAACTAAAGTGGGAGTTTAGTTAGTCTAAACCTCCACTTTACCTAGCCTAAAGTCCCACTTTACATAGCCCAAACCCAAAGCCGTCGTAACCTTTTGACTATCAGACAAATACAAAATCTACCAAAAAGTACGAAATATTCTTACATATCCCCTTCTCAAAAATCTCTGCTCTGCAAAAAAAACTTAATTCATCGTTATTCTCGCCGAAAATGATTACCTTTGCAGCATAAAAGCTAAAGACCAATAAGAATGGACGACGAAATCAAGGACGACGAGATTTTGGAACAACAGGAGTCGGAAGGCAAGCAGGAAGGCCATTCCGACTATAAACCCGTGAACCGCTTCGATGCCGCTGCGGTACACCACTTGAGCGGCATGTACCAGAACTGGTTCCTCGACTACGCCAGTTACAGCATCCTCGACCGTGCCGTGCCCCATCTGGAGGACGGCCTGAAGCCCGTGCAGCGCCGCATCCTGCACTCGATGAAGCGCATGGACGACGGCAGATATAATAAGGTGGCCAACATCGTGGGCCACACCATGCAGTTCCACCCCCACGGAGACGCCTCCATCGGCGACGCCCTCGTTCAACTGGGACAGAAGGAACTGCTTATCGACACGCAGGGCAACTGGGGCAACATCCTCACCGGCTCCTCTGCCGCCGCACCGCGATACATCGAGGCCCGCCTGTCGAAGTTCGCCCTCGACACCGTCTTCAACCCCAAGACGACGGAGTGGAAGATGTCGTACGACGGGCGCAACAAGGAGCCTATCACCCTGCCCGTCAAGTTCCCCCTGCTACTGGCACAGGGCGCAGAAGGCATCGCCGTGGGACTCTCCACCAAGATCCTGCCCCATAACTTCTGCGAGATCTGCGACGCAGCCATCGCCTACCTCCACGACCAGCCCTTCCTGTTATACCCCGACTTCCCCACCTCGGGCAGCGTCGACGTCAGCAAGTACAACGACGGCCAGCGGGGCGGCTCCGTCAAGGTGAGGGCAAAGATCGAGAAGGTAGACCAGAAGACGCTCGTCATCCGCGAGATCCCCTTCTCGAAGACCTCGGAGACGCTGCAGGACTCGATCGTCAAAGCCGTAGAGAAAGGCAAGATCAAGGCCCGCAAGGTCGAGGACCTCACGGCCGCCAACGTCGAGATACAGGTGCATCTCGCCCCTGGCGTATCCTCGGACAAGACCATCGACGCCCTCTACGCCTTTACCGACTGCGAGATCAGTATATCCCCCAACTGTTGCGTAATCGAAGACAACAAGCCCAAGTTCCTCACCGTCAGCGACGTGCTCCGCCATAGCGTAGACCGCACGAAAGACCTGATACGACAGGAACTCGAGATCCGCAAGAACGAACTCCTTGAACAGCTGCACTTCCAGTCGCTGGAGAAGATCTTCATCGAAGAGCGCATCTACAAGGATAAGAAGTTTGAACAAGCACCCACGATCGACGCCGTCTGTGAGCATATCGACGAGCGTCTCACCCCATACTACCCGTCCCTGATACGCGAAGTAACCAAGGACGACATCCTCAAACTGCTGGAGATCAAGATGCAGCGCATCCTGAAGTTCAGCAAAGACAAGGCCGACGAACTCATGGCCCGCCTGAAGGCAGAGATCGAGGAGATAGACCGCGACCTGGCAAACCTCACGGAAGTGACGGCCAACTGGTTCCAGTTCCTCAAGGACAAGTACGGCAAAGACCATCCGCGACTGACAGAGATCCGCAACTTCGACACCATCGAGGCCTCGAAGGTGGCGGAAGCCAACCAGAAGCTCTACATCAACCGCACGGACGGATTTATCGGCACTGGGCTGAAGAAGGACGAGTTCGTATGCAACTGCTCCGACCTCGACGACATCATCATCTTCTACAAAGATGGCAAGTACAAGGTGATCCGCGTGGCAGAGAAGGTGTTCGTGGGCAAGAACGTGCTCTATCTCAACGTGTTCAAGAAGAACGACTCGCGCACCATCTACAACGTCGTCTACCGCGACGGCAAGAAGGGCAACTGCTTCATCAAGCGCTTCAACGTGACGGCGATGACCCGCGACAAGGAGTACGACCTGACGCAGGGCACGCCTGGCTCGAAGGTGATGTACTTCACGGCCAATCCCAACGGCGAGGCAGAGATCATCAAGGTGACGCTCGAGCCCAATCCGAAACTCAGGAAGATCTTCGTCGACAAGGATTTCTCGGAGGTGATGATCAAAGGGCGCACCTCGAAAGGCAACCTGCTCACGAAGTTCCCCGTGCACCGCATCGGACTCAAGAGCCACGGGCACTCCACCCTCGGAGGGCGCAAGGTGTGGTACGACCCCGACGTGAACCGCCTGAACTACGACGAGCACGGGCGACTGCTGGGAGAGTTCTTCGACGACGACCAAATCCTCGTCGTACTCAGCAGCGGCGAGTGCTATCTCTCGACCTTCGACCTCAACAACCATTACGAGGAGAACATCCTCAGGATTGAGAAATACAACCCCTCGAAAGTATGGACGGCCATCCTCTACGATGCTGACAACCAGGCCTATCCGTATATGAAGCGATTCCTGATGGACGCCACGAAGAAGAAGCAGAACTGGCTCTCAGACAATCCGCAGTCGAAACTGATTCTGCTCACAGACACCGTCTATCCGCTCATCAAGGTGACCTATGGCGGCGCCGACGAGTTCAGGGGCTCGGAGGAGATCGACGCCGAGCAGTTCATTGCCGTCAAGGGCTACAAGGCCAAGGGCAAGCGCCTGACGACGTGGCAGATAGAGAGTATCGAGGAGCTGCCGCCAGCACGCCTACCAGAGGAGCCTGAAGCCACAGAGATACCAGACAATCCTGACGACTCTGACAATCCGGAACATCCGGAACAATCAGAATCCCTTGAGGAGCCATCTCTCCCTGCGGACAACGCTGCACCCAGGAAGAGCCAGACCGCAGAAGAACTAAGTCTCTTCGACGATGAGGAATAAGCTGTTGATACTGATACTCGCACTTATACCGTCGTGGAGCCTCGCCCAGGAATCCACCTCTGCCAACATCATCGGCGTGGGGCCTTCCAACATCCTCGACACCTATATCACCCAGGAGAAATTCTCGGGAATAGGCCTCACCTATCTATATATTAAGGAACGCGCGAAGTCGGAGAAGCGGTGGAACAACGTCATCGAGCACGAGATTGACTTCTCGTCGACCAAGGACAGGAGCAAGGACAACCAGATGCTGGAGGGCAACTACTACCTCTACTGGGGCAGATACCGCCACTGGCAGCTCTGCGGCGACCGCCTGCTGCTGAAGGCAGGCGCGCTCGTCAACGCCAACCTCGGATTCCTCTACAACATGTCCACCTCCAACAACCCCGCCCAGGCAAGGATCAGCGCCAATATCATGCCTGCCGCCATCGCCACCTACCACTTCCCGCTCTTCAGACAGCAATGGGCATTGCGCTATGAGCTGAACGTGCCACTCGCGGGTGTGATGTTCAGCCCGAACTACGGACAGTCGTACTACGAGATATTCAATCGCGGCAACTACGACCACAACATCGTGCCCACCACCTTCATCAGCGCACCCTCCTTCCGCCAGATGCTGTCGCTCGACTGGCAGGCCTCTGAGAAATGGTCGCTGAGAGTCGGCTACCTCGGAAACTACCAGCAGGCAGAAGTCAATAACCTGAAGCAGCACGTCTATGCCCATCGCGTGATGATCGGCATCGTCCACCACTTCACAGCCAGCACACGCCCATGAGAAAACTAACGAGGAGAATCGTCGCCATCTGCTGCCTCATGCCGCTTTTCGTTCTGACGGCCTGCGTCGACGAGGAGGAGTTTCCCAATACCGCACAGGGGAACTTCGAGGCCCTTTGGAAGATCATCGACGAGCACTACTGCTTCTTCGACTACAAGCAGCATGAGTATGGCCTCGACTGGAATACCATATATAATATATATAAGGTACGCGCGAGGGGCGAGATGGACAGGTACCAGCTCTTCGAGGTGCTCACAGACATGCTGTCGGAGCTGCGCGACGGCCATGTAAACCTCTACTCCACCTTCGACAACGGCCGCTACTGGAACTGGCACGAAGACTATCCCACCAACTTCAGCGACACGCTGCAACGCAAGTACCTCGGCACAGACTACCACATCGCCGCTGGCATGCGATACCGCATACTCGACGACAACATCGGATACATGTACTACGGCAGCTTCTCTAACCCCGTCAGCGACAGCGGGCTCAACGAGATCATGCGCTATTTCGCCTTCTGCAACGGACTTATCATTGACATCCGCGACAACGGAGGAGGCAACCTCACCAACGCAGAGCAGCTCGCAGCACGATTCTGCAACGAGAAGACGCTCGTAGGCTATCTACAGCATAAGACGGGAAAGGGGCACAACGACTTCAGCGACCCTGAGCCACAGTATATCGAGCCCTCGGCACACCTCAGGTGGCAGAAATGTGTCGTCATATTGACTAACAGAGGGGTATTCAGCGCAGCCAACGACTTTGTGAAGTACATGAAATGCTTCCCTCTGGTGAAAATCGTGGGCGACAAGACAGGTGGCGGTGCCGGCATGCCTTACACCAGCACCCTACCCAACGGGTGGAACGTGCGGTTCTCGGCATGCCCCTCACTCGACAGAGACCACCAACAAGTGGAATTCGGTATCGAACCCGACTATATCGTCAGCCTCACCAACGAAGATTTCCTCAAGGGGAGAGACACACTCATAGAATTTGCCCGAAAACTTTTGGCCGAATGAAATATTATTTGTACCTTTGCACCCGCTTTGGACTATAAAGCCCACAATAGCTAAACGGTCATGTTGCGCCTGTGGCGGAATTGGTAGACGCGCCAGACTTAGGATCTGGTGTTTATGACGTGCAGGTTCGAGTCCTGTCAGGCGCACTGTGTTAAATAAGAGCAGAAATGAGTGGTGAGCATACCACAAACATGCTATTTTGATAGAAAATTGATGTTTTTGATAAAAAAAATTAAAAAATTCTTGCACAATTAGAAATAAATTCCTAATTTTGTCACCGATTTATGTAAATATACGTGCGAATAATAATATAAAAATGTTTAATTATAATTTTAAGTTCAAATGAAAAAGAAATTTATCAATGGTATCTTGATGGTAGCAATGATCTTTGCCACCACATCATCATTTGTTTCTTGCAAGGACAACGTGGACGACGACATCGCTCCTATCTACGCTAATCTCAGCAAGAGAAGCGCGGACTTGCAGAACAAGATTAACGATCTGCAGACTCAGATTAACAACATCAAGCCTGAGGAAATCAAAGTCATCCACAACTATGGTGATACGATTATCCAGCAGATTACCCAGCGTTTTGACACAACGATTGTTCAGCAGGTTGAGGATCTTAGCGATGAGATTAAGATTATCAATGAGAACATTACCAACATGACGCTGGAAGTTGACGAGATCAACAACAAGCTTGACAACATCGACAATCGCGTCAATATCGTTGGCGACTCTGTTAAAGTACTGTGGGCACGTGTGGACAGCATCCTCGGTATCCTTGACGGTATGGTTGACGGAAACTTCATCACCAGTGTCAAGGTCGACGCTACCCGCAACGATGTGTTTGGTATCATCAACACTCCGCTTCTGAAGGTTGACGGTCTGGCTGCTTACTATGGCGAGAACATGAATGGTATCGACGAGTTCCCCTACGCCGGTATCGACTTCAACGTAGGCGGTAACCAGCTCGCTGAGTATCTCGAGGACTACGAGTTGCCCGATGAAGGCTTCGTAAGATTCGACGAGAGCGATTATATCACTCAGACAACAGGAAACGCTGGTCAGCTGGTGTTCACCGTGAACACGACCAACTATGAGGACTTCGACATCAGCAAGGTGTCTAAGATTCAGATTGAGAACAGCGTCGGTCAGGCTGCTCCTATCGACCTGAACATCAGAAAGAGTTCTGTACTTATCAACTATGCAGCTGGTCGTACATTCTTCCAGGAGACTGGCAACAGCGTTGACAACGGTCAGTACATCGCTGACGCTACGATTAAAGAGGGTGACCTCGATCCCAGCAAGTTCCAGATTGAGAAGTTCATCGACTTCAAGGGCATCCTGAAATCTGTCAAGTCTCGTATGGAAGACATCCGCGACGTTGAAGGTGAGTACACCATTCCTGGCGATGAGTACAGAGGTCCGAGAGCCGTCTTCAAGAACACCGTCAGAGAGATTATGAGCATCGTGTTTGACCTGTTCAAGAACGACCTGAAAGAGGAAGATTTGAAGAGCAACATCTCTTACTCTCCTCAGAGACTCGCTTTATTCGTAGAGAAGGACGGCAAGATGAAGAGAGTTGCCCAGAGCGACCTCGGTCTCTTCACTACAGCTATCAAGCCGCTGTCATACAACACCTTCTGGGAGTATGAGAAGGGCAAGAAGGACAACTGGATCCTTGAGAACGTACTCGAGAGAACCATTTCCAGAATCGCAAGAGAGATCAGAGAGCACAACATCGGAAAAGTTGGTATCAAGGCTGAGCTTGTAAGCCTCAACGATGCTGACGAGTCTGTAACCGTTAAGGTGAACAGCGCTACGCAGACCATCATGATTAGCAACGCCACTCAGTATGCCAACCTGAAGAAGGCAGTCAACGTGAACGGCGGTAAGGAAGCTGTGAACGAGATGGTTAACAAGCTGCTGTCGACCATTACCCTGGGTAGTGCCGCTGGCAAGGCTGCTGATCGTATCAACACATGGATTGACAGAGGTTCTGAGTATCTGACCAACCTCATCCACAAGCACCTCTTCACACGCATGGTGGCTCCTATCATCATCTTCGAGACTGGCAATGGTATGGATCGTCTCTGCGAGGGTATGTTCGTCAACAGAGGTATCATGCACGCTTACCTCACCTCAGGCACCATGGAGCTTCTTGCACCTGCTTACAAGAAGTATGTAGCTCTGGAGAAGGACGGTATGCTCATCCAGTCGGCAGTGCTGCCTGGCAGTGCACAGTCTTACGACTACGACCTGAGCGAGAAGGGTAACTACAAGATTATCATCAGCTGCGTTGACTACTTCGGTTATGTGATTACCAAGAAGTATAATGTTTACGTGAAGTAATTAACATTCGAGAACTAAAAAAACAGATAATAGATATGAATATGAAGAAAGCAATATTGTCTTGCCTGATGCTGATGGGAGTACTCTCAGTATCTGCTCAGGAGCAGAAGGGCACGACAGAATATGTCTTCGAGCCGCACTGGTACCTCCAGCTTCAGGGAGGTGCGCAGTACACCACGGGTGAGGCAAAATTCGGTGATATGATTTCACCCACCATCCAGGGTGCTGTAGGCTATCAGTTCTCAAAGAACGTTGGTGCCCGCCTGGGTATCAATGCATGGCAGAGCAAAACTGGTTGGAAGGATGATGCAGGTTTCGACGCTCATAACTTTAAGTACAGTTATATCGCTCCCGCTTTGGATCTGACCTTCGATCTTTCAAATATCATCGCTGGTTACAACCCCAACCGCAAGGTAAGCTTCGGCGCATTCATCGGAATTGGCCTGAACTACCGCATGCAGAGTGACGATGCCAAGAATGCAAAGGCCTACATGGACCAGTACACTGGCGAGTCAGAATATGACTGGGGCTGGACACCGATGTACAACGACGATGCAGTACTGTTCTTCAAGGGACAGGCAGGTCTGACAGCTGACTATCACATCAACGATGCTTGGAGCATTGGTCTGGAGGCAAACTTCAACATGCTGAGCGACCGTTACAACTTCAAGAAGGTTGGCAACCCCGACTCATACTTCAACCTGCTCGCAGGTATCAAGTACAACTTCGGTCCCACCTACTCTACACGCTTTATCCCCGCTCCCGAGCCCGAGATTCGCTACGTAGACAAGATTGTGGAGAAGATTGTTGAGGTTCCCGCTCCTGGTCCCGCTGCTGTTGAGCCGCTGCGCCGTGATATCTTCTTCGAGATCAACAAGACCATCATCCGTGACTCTGAGAAGCAGAAGGTACAGGATATCGCTGACTACATGAACGCTCATCCCACATCAAAGGTTATGATTACCGGTTATGCTGACGCTGGTACTGGTAACAACCGCATCAATGATCGTCTGGCTAAGGGTCGTGCACAGGTAGTTGTGAAGGCTCTGAAGGAGCAGTACGGTATCGCTGAGAGCCGTATCAGCTGGGACAGCAAGGGTTCGCGTGTACAGCCGTTCGCTGAAAACGACCTGAACCGTGTATCAATCTGTATCGCTGAATAATTTGAGAAACAGATAAACACTTCATAGCCCGGTCCCAAAATGGGGCTGGGCTATTTTATCTTAAAAGCACATTATAGAGATAACATTATATAGAGAGAAAATGAAGAAATTATTTACCTCCATTATTTTATCCTGCTGCATGACGATGGCCAATGCCCAGATTGCTAATGGATTCTACCACGTCAAGAATGCTGGCACAGGCAGATACATCAGTATAAACGTTACTGATCCCGCAAACTACGAAGTTTCTATCCAATCTGGAAGTGTAAACCTCATGGGTATTAGGACCTATCTTAGTTATGATACCGTTGCTGTAAGTCCTTCATGCGTCATTTTCATTAAACAGCTTGGCGATGGGAAATATGACCTGGCTGCTCAGGGATCAAGCCTGTATGCAATGACAGATTACAAATTACCCATTGACATTACACCAATAGGTAATGATAAATACAAAGTATCAGGAACCGCTAAAGGATTTACGAAATATCTGAATGACAGAACGGCAAGTAAAAAAGACGCCTATATCGTAAATACTGAAACAGGTATGGATCAGTGGTATCTGATGCCTATCAACACCACAACCGAATATATTGGTATCAGGCCAGATGTGAAGACAGCAGATGGATCATATTACGGAACTATCTTTGCAGGATACAATTTCCGTCTCGCCTCTCCTGGCATGACTGCTTTCTATGTCAGCAATGCAGGCGGCACCGGCTTTACAATGGAGCAGATAACTGACGAGGTCATCCCTGCAAGCACACCTGTTATCATCAAATGTAACTCTGCAAACGTAGAAGACAATAAGATTGAACCAGTCATAGGAGGTTACGAGTTTAAAAAGACCAACTGGCTTGCTGGTGAATACTGCTCCATCCAGGAGACAAAGGCTCGCCAGTCCAAGGCCTATGACCCGCTCACTATGCGAGTCCTTGGCCTTAACGACAAGGGAGAACTGGCTTTTACAACGCCGAATCCCGCTCCTGCTGGAGTTGCAACTCCGTATGACGATGCCAGACTGTATAAGAATCGCTACGTGATGGCAAATAGAGCTTATCTGAAGGTTAATCCTGGCGACGCCAATGTCATGACACATGGTGGCTATGGAGATGCCATTAACACGGTCAAGGCTGACGACAACACTTCGACAGGTATTTACACGTTGACAGGTGTCCGTCTGCCTGATGGAGTTACTCCACGTGCCGGCATCTACATCAAGAACGGCAAGAAAGTCATCATCAAATAAGAATTATCCGCCCACGATAATTATTATATAAGGCGAACTAAGAATTACACGAACTACAGGTCTATTCTTATTACAAATAGAGTTCCTGTAATTCGTGTAATTCTTTTATTATATTTCGGTGTCAGGCTCCCAGAGGATGGTCTTTCCAGCATAGAGGGAGGCCTGCACATCAATGAGCCGCTGGTTCGACGATCCACGGAACAACAGGTCGGGGTCATGAAGCTTCTGTATGAATGGCCCGTCAACCAGCACGTCGAGCTGTTCTAACAATTCCCGTTGGTCATCATGGATAAGGCTTTCAAACGTAAAGCCTGTATAGCACCAGATATCCTTGTTCGACTGGCTGTGTATAGCCTTGGCCAACTCAGCAAAGCCGGCAGCCTGATACATCGGGTCGCCGCCAGAGAACGTGACGTTGGCAAAAGGGTCGGCCATGATGATACGCATCAACTGTGCCGTCGACATCTCATGCCCGCCATTGAAGTCCCACGACTGAGGATTATGGCATCCTGGGCACTGGTGACCACAGCCAGCACAATAGATGGAGGTCCGGAAGCCCGGACCATCCACCATCGTATCTTCTATGACGGATAGAACCCTGATCATATTGTTTACGGTTAACGGTTCACAGTTTACAGATAACTACATTGAAAGCGTATGAACCGGGCCTGTCAATCCATTATCTGTAAACCGTAAACTGCCAGCTGTCATTTGCCTGCTGAGAACAAATCCTGACTGCCGTGGTCGATGTGCGTGACACGATCGTTGAGCTCAGCCAGCTTGCCGGAGTTCCAACGGTCTGTCGTTCCCACGAGATAGCCCGTGATACGCTGCAGCTTGTCTATGTTCGTTGAACCGCACTTCGGGCACACCTCCAGCTTATCGTCAGCATTCTCATACCCACAGTCCATGCAACGGTTACGATTGTGGTTCACGGAGCCATAGCCCATATCGAGCTGGTCCATCATATCTACAACACTCATGATCACCTGCGGATTATGCGTGGCGTCGCCATCGATCTCGACGTAGAAGATATGACCGCCGCGTGTCAGATTGTGGTAGGGAGCCTCCACCTCAGCCTTGTGGCGGGCGGAACACTTATAGTAGACGGGCACATGGTTGGAGTTGGTGTAGTAGTCACGATCAGTTACGCCAGGGATGACGCCAAACTCCTTGCGGTCTTTCTTCGTGAACTTACCAGCAAGACCTTCGGCGGGAGTAGCCAGCACGGAGTAGTTGTGGTGATAGCGCTCAGAGTACTCGTTGACACGGTCGCGCATATAGGTCACGATCCTCAGTCCGAGTTCCTGGCTCTCCTGGCTCTCGCCGTGATGCTTACCCGTCAGGGCTACGAGGCACTCTGCCAGTCCGATGAAGCCGATGCCGAGTGTACCTTGGTTGATGACGCTCTCGATGGTATCGGTGCTCTTCAGCTTGTCTGCACCGATCCAAAGGCTCTTCATCAGCAGCGGGAACTGCTTGGCGAAGGCCGTCTTCTGGAACTGGAAGCGCTCGTCGAGCTGCTTGGCGGTGAGTTCGAGCATGTGGTCGAGCTTTGCGAAGAACATGTCTATGCGTCGCTGCTGATCCTGCTCACCCATACACTCGATGGCCAGCCGCACGATGTTGATGGTTGAGAACGACAGGTTGCCGCGTCCTATCGACGTCTTGGGTCCGAAGCGGTTCTCGAACACTCGTGTACGGCAGCCCATCGTGGCAACCTCATGCAGGTAGCGCTTGGGGTCGTCGGCGTGCCAGTCGCTGTCCTGGTTGAACGAGGCGTCGAGGTTCAGGAAGTTTGGGAAGAATCTGCGTGCCGTCACCTTGCAGGCCAGCTGATAGAGGTCGAAGTTACGGTCTTCGGGCAGATAGTTCACGCCGCGCTTCTTCTTCCATATCTGGATGGGGAAGATGGCCGTCTCGCCGCCACCCACGCCCTCGTAGGTAGAGAGCAGAATCTCGCGCATGATGCAGCGCCCCTCGGCACTCGTGTCGGTACCATAGTTGATTGATGAGAACACCACCTGGTTGCCGCCGCGCGAGTGGATGGTGTTCATATTATGTATGAAGGCCTCCATAGACTGGTGCACGCGGCCCACCGTCTTGTTGATGGCATGCTGCTGGGCACGCTCGCGCCCCGTCAGCCCGTCGAGCGGCCTCTTGATATAGTCTATCAGGGGCTCGTCGTAGAGGTCCTTATAGTTCTCGCCGTTGAGTTCCTCGAGGGCCTTGAGCTCCTCTATATAACTCATTCGCACGTAGGGTGCCAGATAGAAGTCGAAGGCCGGGATGGCCTGTCCGCCGTGCATCTCGTTCTGGGCGCACTCCATGGATATGCAAGCCAGCACCGAAGCCGTCTCGATGCGCCTGGCAGGGCGCGATGCCCCGTGGCCGGCGATGAATCCGCAGTTAAGTATGTTGTCGAGCGGATGCTGCACGCAGGTGAGCGACTTGGTGGGGTAATAGTCCTTATCGTGGATATGCAGGTAGTTGTGCTCTACGGCGTCGCGGGTCTCATCGGATAGCAGATAGTCGTCGACGAAGGGCTTTGTGGTCTCCGATGCGAACTTCATCATCATGCCCGCCGGGGTGTCGGCGTTCATGTTGGCATTCTCTCGCGTCACATCATTATTCTTGATGTTCACGATGTCGAGGAACACTTCGCGCGTCTTTGCCTTACGGGCCACAGAGCGCTGATGGCGATAGGCGATGTACTTCTGCGCCACATCCTTGCGGCTCGACTTCATCAGCTCCACCTCGACGGCGTCCTGAATCTGCTCCACCGTCATCTGGCTGTCGCCACGCTGGGCGATATGGTCCGTGATCTGATACAACAGCCGCTCATCCTCACCCTTGTCGGTGTGGAGCATGGCCTTACGGATGGCTGCCATCACCTTCTGCTCATTGAATCCCACAATGCGCCCGTCGCGCTTTACTACTGTCTGAATCATATCTGTTTGCTTTGTTTTTAGTGTAGTGCTTTAATGTTAAACGGAAATCGTTTGCAAAGATACAACATTTATCTGTAAGTTATCCGTTTTGGACAACTTTTCTTATGTTAATAATTGTCAATCCGCTCATTATCAACACCTTGCAAACAACAAGCGGAAAACATTCAACAAAACGCCTTGGTACAAAGTTATCCGCTTTGGAAAGCCCGAGACCGCCCGGCGCTTTCCAAAGCGGACGTTTTCAAGGACTGCTCGCTACCGTTTCTCGCTGAATACCAGCGCATACAGCCGCATCTGCTTCACCATTGCTAAAAGGCCGTTGCTGCGGGTGGGCGACAGGTGCTCCTTCAATCCGATCTTCTCGATGAAGTAAAGATCGGCATCGAGAATCTCCTTGGGCGTATGACCACTGAGCACGCGGATGAGCAGGGCCACGATACCTTTCACGATGAGCGCATCGCTCTCGGCGCTGAAGCGGATCACCCCCTCGGCATCATCGTAGTCGGCCTGCAGCCACACACGACTCTGGCAGCCGTCGATCAGGTTCTGCTCCGTCTTATACTTCTCCTCCAGCGGCTCCTGCTCGTTGCCCAGGTCTATCAGCAGCTGGTACTTGTCCATCCAGTCGTCAAAGCCGGAGAACTCCTCTATGATCTCGTCTTGTATCTCGTTAATCGTCATACTCCTATTATCATTTAGGCTGCAAAGATAGTGCAAAATTAGCGAAATACCAAAAGATTTACGAGTTTTCTCACAGCCGTACTGCCTTCATCGCTGCATGAGAGATGCCTCCAATCGCTGTCGGAGCGCATTCCCGACAGGGACGCCAGACATCGCAATCTGGGACAAAGGCCATACGAAAATGGCACTAACCATAAGGTAAAGTGTCGTTTGACCTACGTCAAACAATCGATCGACCTCCGTCAAACAATTGTTTGACGAAGGTCAAACGACACATAACAAGGCGTAAAGTTTCAGACACCAGGGGGCAAAGTCCCTGATTCACAGGCCATCAGGGCTCGCTCTTCTCCAGTTTGAAGAGTTTGTCGCTGGGCCGCACCTTTGAGGGGACGGCGATGGATACGCGTGTGCCCTGCTGAGCCACCTCGACAGGCCCGTTGTCATCGTGTATCTCATCAGCAGTGACATAGACGACGCCCGTGGTAGGTCCCGTGATAAGCATCTTGTCGCCCACGCGGAAGGTGTTGGCCTCGACGCTGAACTCTGCCACGCCAAGCTTCGAGTAATACTTCGTGCCCTTGCCGATGTACACCTTGCGCTCGGTGGCGTTCGAGCCATAGCTCTTGTTCCATTCGCCCATCAGCTGCCCCTGGTAGTATCCATCCCAGAAGCCACGATTAAAGACCGTGGCGAGACGGCTGTCCCACTCATCCTTGCGCGCCTCGGTGAAAGTGCCGTCGAGCACCGCCTGGATGGCCTCCTTGTAGCACTTCACGACGGTATAGACATACTCCGGTCCACGGGCCCTACCCTCGATCTTGAACACTCTGACGCCCGCCTTCATCATGCGGTCGATGAAGCGCACCGTCTTCAGGTCCTTGGGCGACATGATATACTTGTTGTCGATGTCGAGCTGATAGCCCGTCTCATTGTCTGTTGCCGTATAGCTGCGGCGGCACACCTGGACACACTCCCCGCGATTGGCCGAACGGTTGGCGGCGTGCAGGCTCATGTAGCACTTGCCGCTGATGGCCATGCAGAGCGCCCCGTGACAGAACATCTCGATGCGGATCTGCTCGCCCGAGGGGCCGCAGATATGCTCGGCCTCCACCTGACGGTAGATCTCCGCCACCTGATCCATGTTCAGTTCGCGGGCCAGCACCACCACGTCAGCAAACTGAGCATAGAAGCGCAGCGCCTCGATGTTCGAGATATTCAGCTGGGTGGAGAGGTGCACCTCCTGCCCCACGCGGTTGCAATAGGTCATCACCGCCACGTCGCTGGCGATGACGGCAGAGATCTGCGCCGCCTTTGCCGCGTCGATGATCTCGTGCATCAGGGGGATGTCCTCCCCATAGATAATCGTATTGACGGTGAGATAGCTCTTGATGCCATGCTCACGACAGGTCTGGGCGATCTCCCTCAGGTCGTCGATGGTGAACGTCGAGGCGGAGTGGGCCCGCATGTTCAACTTTTCAATGCCGAAGTAGATGCTGTCGGCACCAGCCTGTATGGCAGCTGCGAGCGACTCGCGTGAGCCGACTGGCGCCATAATCTCATATTCAGAACACATAGCCGAGGTTTATATAAAAATAAGGTGTCTTGCTGCGACTGGAATAATCCAGCGCTGCCCCGAGGGGACCAAATATCGAATTGTAATAGTAAGCCAGCTGTACACCCAGTATTGTCCGGGTCTTAAACAGGTCTTCCAGCTCGCTGGCATGCTGCGCGGCAGAGAGTTTGAGCAGCACGAAGTGGCTGTGGGCGAGCCGCTCCTGCGCCTGCAGCTGTGCCGCAGCGAAATGGCGCTCGGCATACTCCACATAGCCCAGTCCCGCCATCGGCATCTGCTGCTCGACATAATGCCCGAAGTTGTTTCCGCCTATGACGTTGCCAAGTATATGGGGGACATCGCTGCCGAAGAGCATCCGCCCGTAGAGCAACGGCTGCAGGGTGAAGCGCTCGCTGAAGGCAAACGACTTGCGCCACGAGGCGCTCACGTCGCTCAGTCCGCGATCGCCGTTGAGCTTGGCGAAGTTGTCTGTGACAAAGGCATAGCCAGCCATGAACCTTGCGCCACGGGTGGGGAAGTACCAGTTGTCTTCAGAGTCGTAGTTCACCGTAGCGCGATAGCTGAAGTAGTGGTCATTGTCGAACTCCACCTCCCGCGAGTCTGTCGCCTGCAGCTTACTGCCAAAGTGGTAATAATCCCAGCGCACGCCAGCACGGAAGTTGAAATGATGGATGCTGAGGTTGATGGGTACGATGGAGGCCTGGTGATGATTGTAGAGGATGGTGTACTCGCGCTCGCCGCCATAGTAGACTCCGATGTCGTTGCGACGGAAGTAATACGACACGGTGGGTCGCGTCAGTCGCAGCCCTCGCGGATGATAGGTCACCTCTCCGCCAGCCAGGATCCGCTTGCCCAGGCGCACGGTCAGGTCTGAGCTGAAGAGCAGCGTGCGCTTCAGGGGCAGGTTCGCATTCAGCTGAAGGGCCACGATCTCTTCCGTATCAAAGCGGAAGCCCACATTCACCTGGCTGGTCTTACGATTGCCTGCCGTCAGCACCAGGCGATAGCCGTCGCCCGTATCCACCAGCCGCGAGGTGGCTGTCTGGTAGTACAGGTCGAGGCGCATCGACGTGGTGATCTCTTCCTCACCTTTGGTGTTGATGCTGTCGAGCGTGTTCAGGTGGAACTTCTGCCGGAGGAACCGCTCGTCTTCAGCCGTCATGTTCTCAAACACGCAGCCCGTGATGCGCACCTTCTCCGTCATCGCTGAGGGATTGCGGGGCGAGAGCCTCACAGGTTTATAGTCTGCTCCGATGCCAATACTGTCTTTCAGGGCCATCAGGTCGTCCCAATGCCTTCTCGCCTCTTCCTCACCCCGTCGCATCAGGGTGTCGATGGCAGCGGCATTGAAGCTGGCGGAACTATATCCCGACGGATTCACACGGATGGCGACATCCGTGATGGCCAGATTGTCGTCATACTTGTTCAACGTGTTCAGGTCAATGATCTGCAGGAGTATGCTCGAGGTGCTGTTCAGTTTCTCGGCAGTCTTCAGACTATCCTGCACCGTCACGCCGATGATGACGTCTGCCCCCATCTTGCGCGCCAGGTCGGCAGGGTAGTTATTACAGAGTCCTCCGTCGCAAAGCACCTGATTGCCAATGCGCACTGGCGAGAATACGGCAGGTATGGCCATCGAGGCACGCATGGCCTGAGGCAGACGGCCTGAATGGAAGTCCACCTCTGCATTCTTGACGATATCCGTTGCCACACAGGCGAAAGGGATAGGCAGGCGATTGAAGTCCATCGAGTCGGTATAGCCTGTGCAAAGCTTCTCAAAGAGCAGGTCCAGGTTCTGCCCCTTGATGAAACCGCCATCGTTGTCATTGTGCTTGCCAAGGGTCAGGCCGCGCGACAGCACGTAGGTGTTCTGCCGCCTGCGGTCCTCTATGCTCTGCCTGCTCATGTTCTCCCTGTCTGAGAGCACGAAGCCCCAGTCCATCCCCCTGGCGACGGAGTCGAGGCTGTGGGCATTGTATCCGATGGCATAGAGACCGCCCACCAGACTGCCCATCGAGGTGCCGACGATGATGTCTACAGGCAGTCCGGCCTCCTCTATCACCTTCAGGGCTCCGATATGGGCCACACCCTTGGCACCGCCGCCACTGAGGACGACAGCCACTTTCTTGCGACCCTTTGGCGAAAGGTCTTCTCCTGACGAGTCCCTTTGGGAAAAACAGGGCACTAACGTCAGCACAGCTATCAGCAGACAGACAAACTTCTTCATATATCGGGTGCAAAGGTACGCTTTTTTAGCCATAGATTACACAGATTTACTCAGATTATTAATTATTTCGGTGAAAAACTGTGCAATCTATGGCTAAAAAAACGTACCTTTGCAGCCATGAAGCGAATTCTTTATCTGATGACAGTCATCTTACTGTGGAGTTGCGTAGAGCCAGCACCGAAGCATTTCACCCACGACGTGCTCAACCGCATGACCCCCGTCAAGGACCAGGGCAAGAGCCAGACCTGCTGGATCTATGCCATGCTCGCCGCCATCGAGACAGAGCACCTGGCCTGGGGCGACTCCGTGAACCTCTCACCTTATTATATAGAGAAGATGCTGGAACGGGAGCCCCTGTGCCCCAAGAGTAAGCGCGGCGAACCTGCCACCACGCTCCGACTGCTTCAGAAATATGGCATCTGCGGCTACGACGCCATGCGGAGCACGAAGACGCCTGCCCCCAGGTGGGTGTTTCTCTATGGCGCCACCTATACCCCTCAGGAGTTCGCCCGCAGCGTCTGCAAGCCAGGAGAGTATCTGCAGCTGACGTGCGACGACGACAAGCCGTATTATAAGGAGCATGAGCTGGAGGTGCCCGACAACTGGCTGCACGACCACTATCTGAACATCCCCGTCGACACTCTTCTTGCCAAGACGATACGGGCCGTACGCCAGCATCATGGTGTCTGCTGGGAAGATAAAGGCCACGCCATGGCCATCGTAGGCATCGCCCACGATGACCAAGGCAAGGAATATTTCATCATGAAGAACTCCTGGGGCACAAACCGTCCTTACGGTGGGCTCGACTACCTCTCTTTCGACGACTTCCGCAAGGAAACCGTTGCCGTCGAGATGACAAAAGAGGCGTATCGGAACTGATATGCCTATTTACCCGGTTTTATTCTAATTCAGCAGTCCAGAACGGCGCTTCTCGGAAAGATTTTCTTCCAACTCCCCGAAATCAGGGATATTTTCTGAATTACGCAAGAAATTTGGGGAATATCTCCAAACGCCGTACCTTTGCATTCAAAATTAGACTAATATGGGGAAATATATTTTAGCAGACAATCAGGAACTGACACGCTTTGCATTAGAGAGTCTTCTCCGTCAGGATGAGCAGAACGTCGTCTACAGAGTCAGCGACAAGGCGGGACTTGTAGAACTATTGAAGAAGTACGAGAATGCAATCGTCTTATTAGACTACACGCTCTTCGACTTTGCCGACGAAGACCAACTGCTGATCGTCGCCGAGCGCTTCGCCCTGTCGGAGTGGATACTCATCAGCGACGAGTTGACGCCGAAGTTCTTGCGTCGGGTGGTCTACGCCTCCCACCAGTTCAGCATCGTGTTCAAGGACAGCCCACTGAGTGAGGTGCGAGAGGCCTTGCAGACCGTCGCCCATCACCAGCGGTTCATCAGCCAGCGGGCACTGGGGGCAATCATCAGCCAGCAGCAGGAGGACGATCACCCCAGCATCCTCACGGAGACCGAGACAGAGATAGTAAGGGCCATCGCCCAGGGCAAGACTACCAAGGAGATCGCCAATGAGCGCTTCTCAAGTGTCCACACCATCACCACCCATCGCAAGAATATCTTCCGCAAACTGGGCGTCAACACCGCCCACGAAGTCATCAAGTACGCCTTGCGCGCCGGACTGGTGGACTCGTCAGAGTTCTATATCTAAAGAGTGAAGAGTGAAGAATCTGCTGCCGCCGTTCGGATGCCGGTCTTCACTCTTCACTTTCTTAGGCTCTGCTTGATATCCTCCAGCAGATCCTCGCCGGCTTCGAGGCCGATACTTAATCGGACAGTCGTATCGAGTACAGACATCTCCGCACATTGTTCTGCGGTGAAGAGGCCGAAGATGGTAGAGGCGGGATGAATGGCCAGTGACTTGCGGTCGAAGAGGTTCGTGGCACGACGGATAATCTGCAGTTTGTCGATGAACGCCCATGCGGCTTCCTTCGACTCGAGGTCGATGGTGAAGACGGCTCCTGGCAATGGGCCGAACTGCTTATGAGAGAGTTCGTAGAAGGGATTATCCTCAAGACCTGTATAGTTCACTCGTTTGATTTCTGGCAACTGCTGACACTGGCGGGCGAGCCACAACGTAGTCTCTGCCTGTCGACGGAACCGGATATCGAGGGTGTCGAGGCCGAGTGTCTCCATATAGGCCACCTGAGGTGTCATCAGTCCGCCAAGGTTTGTGATGAGTTCTGTCTTTACACGAGCCGTGAAGGCCAGCTTCTTCCCTACCCTCTTGGTACGTGCTTGCAGGGCTTGCGATGGCGACTGGCTCCAGTCGAACTGTCCGTAGTCGATGAGCAGACCACCAAGACCTGTGCCGCCGCCGGAGATATACTTCGTACTCGACACCACTTCGATATCCACGCCGAAGTCGGAAGCCCGGAAGGTGGAGAACGGCACGATGGTCGTATCTGCAATCAGCGGCACCCCGGCCTTATGGGCAATGTCTGCCAGTCGTCGGATGTCGGCCACCAGCAGTTGTGGATTGGTGATGATCTCGAAGAACAAAGCGCAGGTCTTGTCGTCAATCAGGGCCTCCACCTCCTCGGGCTTCGTGAAGTCGGCAAAGCGCGGCTCCACCCCGAAGTTTCCCAGCGTATCACGGATCAGCGAGACGGAGTTGCCAAACAGATGCTTCGAAGCCACGATGTTCAGGCCTGCGGCACTGACAGCCGTCAGGGCATAGTGGATGGCGGTCATTCCCGTGTTGAGAGCGGTCACGCTCACGGCACCCGTCAGT
>CAMNPN010000013.1 GCA_946548085.1 uncultured Prevotella sp.
TGCCAAGAACTATCTGAGCGAAAAAGAGGTTGATTCGTTGAACAGATTGAGCAATGCCTTCATCGACATTGCAGAGCAACGCGCAGAAGATCATATCCTGATGACAATGGCCGACTGGTCTGCTCTCCTGCAACGCTATATGGATTTGAACAATCGTCCATTGCTTCCAGATGCGGGCCATGTAACTCATGAGCAGGCGGTAGAAAAAGCACTCACAGAATACGATAAGTTCCGCATCATTCAAGATCGAGAAATCATGAGCGACTTTGATAAGCAGTTGAAACTACTGTTTGATAACAAAAAGCAAGACGGAAAGGAATGATATGTCCATAAAATGTAAATAGCGTGTAACTCACTAGAGCTACACGCTATTTCGTTATGTCTTTGCCAGTCGGCGAATTACTTCACCTCCTCGAAGTCGGCGTCCTGGATATCCTCGGCCTTAGAGCCGCCGGCCTGCTGGCCTCCGGCTTGCTGACCACCGTTGAACTGGTCGCCGCCGGGCTGTCCGGCTGCGCCGCCCTGCTGGTACATCTGCTGTGAGGCAGTCTGCCAAGCGTTGTTCAGGGCTGCGATGGCAGTGTCGATAGCATTGACGTCACCAGCCTTGTGGGCATCCTTCAGCTGCTGGAGGGCCTGTTCGATAGCAGGCTTCTTGTCTGCAGGAATCTTGTCACCAAGCTCGTTCAGCTGGTTCTCGGTCTGGAAGATCATAGAGTCAGCCTGATTCAGTTTATCGACGCGCTCGCGCTCACGCTTATCGTTCTCGGCGTTCTGCTCAGCCTCGGCCTTCATGCGGTTGATTTCATCCTGAGACAGACCAGACGAAGCCTCGATGCGGATGGCCTGCTCCTTACCTGTGGCCTTATCCTTAGCCGAAACCTTCAGGATACCGTTGGCATCGATGTCGAAGGTCACCTCGATCTGAGGAATACCACGACGAGCGGGAGCGATACCTGTCAGGTTGAACTGACCGATTGACTTGTTCTGAGCTGCCATCGGGCGCTCACCCTGCAGTACGTGGATAGTCACCTCTGTCTGGTTGTCGGCAGCGGTAGAGAACACCTCGCTCTTCTTGCAAGGAATAGTCGAGTTAGCCTCAATCAACTTGGTCATCACGCCACCCATGGTCTCGATACCCAGTGTCAGCGGGGTCACGTCGAGCAGCACGATGTCGCCTACGCCACCTTCCTTGTTCAGGATGGCACCCTGGATAGAGGCACCTACGGCCACCACCTCATCGGGGTTCACACCCTTTGAAGGCTCCTTGCCGAAGTAGTTCTTCACGAGGGTCTGCACAGCGGGGATACGGCTTGAACCACCTACGAGGATCACCTCATCGATATCGGCAGTTGTCAAGTGGGCATCAGCGATAGCCTTCTGACACGGAGCCAGACAAGCCTGGATCAGGTCGTGAGCCAGCTGCTCGAACTTGGCACGGGTCAGCGTCTTCACCAGGTGCTTAGGCACACCACCTACCGGCATGATGTAAGGCAGGTTGATCTCTGTAGAGGTAGAGCTCGACAGCTCAATCTTAGCCTTCTCGGCAGCCTCCTTCAGACGCTGCATGGCCATCGGGTCAGCCTTCAGGTCGGCACCCTCGTCGTTCTTGAACTCCTGCACGAGCCAGTCGATGATTACCTGGTCGAAGTCATCACCACCGAGGTGGGTATCACCGTTGGTAGAGAGCACCTCGAATACACCACCGCCGAACTCCAGGATAGAGATATCGAACGTACCACCACCGAGGTCGAACACGGCGATCTTCATATCCTTGTTAGCTTTATCGACACCGTATGCCAAAGCGGCAGCTGTTGGCTCGTTGACGATACGCTTCACGTTGAGGCCTGCAATCTGACCAGCCTCCTTCGTAGCCTGACGCTGAGAGTCGGAGAAGTAGGCAGGCACGGTGATGACGGCGTCTGTCACCTCCTGTCCGAGGTAGTCCTCGGCGGTCTTCTTCATCTTCTGGAGCACCATAGCCGAAATCTCCTGCGGGGTGTACTTACGGCCATTGATGTCGACACGGGGGTAGCCGCCCTCGTTGACAACAGTATAGGGTACACGCGAGATTTCCTTCTCCGTCTGCTGCCAGTTCTCACCCATGAAACGCTTGATACTGTAGACGGTGTTCTTCGGGTTGGTAATAGCCTGACGCTTGGCAGGGTCACCAATCTTACGCTCACCATTCTCAACGAAACCAACGACAGAAGGCGTTGTACGCTTACCTTCGCTGTTGGCGATTACTACCGGCTCGTTGCCTTCGAATACGGCCACGCAGCTGTTTGTAGTTCCTAAGTCAATTCCAATAATCTTTCCCATAATTCTTATTATTTTTAATTTATATTCATACCTAACGGATAAAAAATCCGAAATCGAGGATGCAAACTGCGTGCCAAAATGGCCTTCATTAAAAAAAATAGTCTTGTTTACGTCATTTTGGCATAAATTATTTTGTTATATTTCAAATTTGTGCTATCTTTGCACTCAGAATTCTTTATTTTAACGATCGTAAGTAATGAAAAAAGCTTTTTTGACTACTTGTGTGGCATTCCTCTTTCTGACAGCCACCGCTCAGGAGAATTCATATATAGTGAAGACTCGTGGTGCAAAAAAGAAAGCACAATTGGAGTTGGCTGGTGATTCCCTCCTTAACCAGGAAGAGGAGACAGCCCGTGATTTCGTCAGTGAGAATTTTAAGTTCTACAGTTTGTGCGACTGGCAGGAGGGCATGAAGTTCATGGTGATGCCAGAGAAGTACGACTTGGTTGTGAAGACTTTTGCCGACGCTGCTACAGGCAAGGAAGTGAGCAGTATGTCGCTTCGTCACAAGATAATGATCTATAAGGGTCATAGTGAGAGCTCTGACGGTCATCATCGTGTCAATTTCTATTGTCCTGACAACGATAAGGACTATTATTACGAAATACCCAGCGGTACGTTCGATGACTATTGCTATAACAAGTTGGGAGTCCCGACATTGGCATATCTCGGTGATGTGGATATAGCCCGTGAGAAGCTGATGGGTAAGACAGTATATACGAAGACCCAGTACTATCGTGTCGATACGGAATATGATGGAGACGGCTTCCAGGATGTGACCGTCGATAAAGATATGGAGGTGAAAGTCGTGGCCGTAGGTGTTGGTACCCGCAGTTACCCAGTGAAAATTATTGTTGAGGACAGGAATGGTAATGAGTTCTTCCAGAATGTAGCGATATCGAAGACCAACAGCGGTATGCGTGATGATGAGTTCATTATGGACAATGCAAAATACCTGTTTAAGAATTCCTTCGAGCTGGTGGATGACATTATGGCAGTCAACAGCTATAACTACAGAGCATATATTGGCAGAGTTGTACATACCAAGGCCAAGGTTTCTATGATGAACGAAGCTACAAAGAAGAACCAGAATATTCCGCGTATGATAGGTTTCCAGATAGAGGATATCAATCCGCATAAGAATGATACGAAGTTCACCGTGAAATTCAAGCATATGATCCTGGGTACCTATTTCTATAAGGACGTGACGCTTGATCAGAAGAGCATCTCCGGCACGTCGAAGGATTTCGAGAAAGAGCCCGACGATTATTTCTCAGCCCTCTTTGCTCCTGGTCCTGGCCGGAATATTCAGACTACGGAGGGTAGCCGTGGTATGATCCGAATGGGACATGTCAGTGTGGGCTTTACCGAGGATGAGGTGATGCTGGCCGCTGGTGAGCCTGATGAAGAGAAGCCGGGAGAGAACGGCAGGTATACGTGGATTTTCAAGCGCTCGAACAATAAGTTGCTGTGTGTGGATTTCAACGGATCGCGTATAGTAGAGAAATATTATACCAAGGATGGTCCGAAGAAGGCAAGGAAGGCAACTGGCAAGCGCAGGACTACGGCGAAGAAGCGTAGTTCCTCCGCAGGCTGGCAGAGTGGAAAAGGTACTCCACTATAAGACATACTGACAGATTGTCACCCTTTAATAAAAGCCGCTCCTCATTGCTGGGGAGCGGCTTTTAACTGTCTCATTGACATGATTGGAATGTTAGTTCCTCTCTGCAAGGGCTTGCATGATCTTTGCCTCGATTTCGTCGCAGAGTTCGGGGTTATCCTGCAGTATTGCCTTCGTGGCATCACGGCCTTGAGCGAGCTTCGACTCTCCGTAGGCGAACCATGAACCGCTCTTCTTGATGATCTCGCACTCCACACCCAGGTCGACAAGCTCACCAATTTTTGAGATACCCTCGCCGAAAGTAATCTCGAATTCTGCCTTGCGGAACGGGGGAGCCACCTTGTTCTTGACAACTTTCACTCGTACCTGATTACCAATGGGCTGGTCACCCTCCTTCAGCGTAGCCACCTTGCGGATGTCCAGACGGACAGAAGCATAGAACTTCAGGGCATTTCCGCCCGTGGTAGTCTCGGGGTTACCAAACATCACGCCGATTTTCTCGCGCAACTGGTTGATGAAGATACAGGTGGTATTTGTCTTGGAGATCGTGGAGGTGAGCTTGCGCAGGGCCTGGCTCATGAGACGAGCCTGCAAGCCTACTGCAGAGTCGCCCATGTCGCCCTCGATCTCCTTCTTCGGTGTCAGCGCAGCCACAGAGTCGATGACGATGATGTCGATGGCGCTGCTTCGTATCAGTTGGTCGGCAATCTCCAGGGCTTGCTCGCCATTGTCTGGTTGGGAGATATAGAGGTTGTCGATGTCAACTCCAAGATGTTCTGCATAGAATCGGTCGAAGGCATGCTCTGCGTCGATGAAGGCAGCAATGCCGCCAGCTTTCTGGGCCTCTGCGATGGCATGGATGGCCAGCGTGGTCTTACCAGATGACTCAGGACCGAAGATCTCGATGATGCGACCTTTGGGGTAGCCGCCTACTCCAAGGGCGGCATTCAGACCGATGCTGCCAGTGGGAATCACGTCAACGTTCTCTATCTTCTCTTCACCCATACGCATGATGGCTCCCTTGCCGAAGTCTTTCTCGATTTTCGACATTGCAGCCTGTAAGGCCTTAAGTTTCTCCTGTTGCGGGGTCAGTTGCTCCGCTGATTCTGCTTTCTTTGCCATAGTTCTTTTTAAATTTAAGTGTTAATAATTATAGTTCGAGGTCGCCGTCGAACACTTCGTGCCAAGGCAGACCTTGTTTATTCAGTTGCTCCATGAACGGGTCTGGGTCGAAGTCCTCCACGTTCCATACGCCGGGCTTCTTCCAGATGCCCTTGACAAACATCATGGCACCGATCATTGCCGGTACGCCAGTGGTATAGCTCACGCCCTGCATGCCAGTCTCCTTGTATGCCTCCTGGTGCTTGCAGTTGTTGTAGACGTAGTACGTGCGCTCCTTGCCGTCCTTGATGCCACGGATGCGGCAACCGATGCTGGTCTCGCCCTCGTAGTTCTCACCGAGATCCTGTGGGTTGGGTAGTACGGCTTTCAGGAACTGCAGGGGCACAATCTTCACCTTTGCCGTCTTGCCGCTGCCGTCAGCCAGCGGAGCCTCATATTCGATCTCGTCGATACGGCTCATGCCAATGTTCTGGATTACCTCGAGGTGTTTCAGATACTGTTCGCCGAAGGTCATCCAGAAGCGGCCTTGCTTGATGGTGGGATAGTTCTTTACCAACGACTCCAGCTCCTCGTGGTGCAGCAGGTATGACTCTCGTGGTCCGATGTTTGGGTAGGTGAGAGGCTTGTGTATCTCCAGCGGCTCTGTCTCAATCCACTGCCCATCCTTGTAGTAGAGTCCCTTCTGGGTAATCTCACGGATATTAATTTCTGGATTGAAGTTTGTGGCGAAGGCATGGTGATGGTCTCCGGCGTTGCAGTCTACGATGTCGAGATAGTGTATCTCGTCGAAATGGTGCTTGGCAGCGTATGCAGTATATACGCCACTGACGCCAGGGTCGAAGCCGCAGCCAAGAATAGCGGTGAGGCCGGCCTGCTCGAAACGGTCCTTGTAGGCCCACTGCCATGAGTATTCGAAATGCGCCTCGTCTTTCGGCTCATAGTTGGCCGTGTCGAGGTAGTTACAGCCACAGGCCAGACAGGCGTCCATAATCGTAAGGTCCTGATAGGGTAGGGCGAGGTTGATTACCAAATCTGGTTTGTAGTCGGAGAAGAGCGCTTTCAGCTGCTCCACATCGTCGGCATCAACCTGAGCTGTTTGGATATTAAGTGACGATTGAAGAGTGAAGCGTGAAGAATCTTCTGCCGCTTTCTTTTTGATTGCCTTCACGATCGCATCGCATTTCTCTTTGCGGCGGCTGGCAATCATAAAGTCGGTAAACACATCTGCATTCTGTGCGATTTTGAATGCTGCCACCGTTGCAACGCCTCCGGCGCCAATCATTAGTACTTTTGCCATATTGCTAATTCATTTTGTTGTTAATCTCTTCTGACTTGATTCTTAGGGCGGCCATCAGCGAGTAGCCAAGTATTTCCTGCCGGAAATTCCCACCAGGCATGGGCTGCATGGCGAAGACGGTGATACGCTTGTCATCGTCGTCGAGGCGATTGAGGGTCTCGCGTACCTTATTATATATATAGTAGTCCTCAGCGTTGGGGACAACCATTACACGCTTTACTTCGGGCTGTGACGTGATGAGTTGCAGGGCATCTACGAAGAAATCGCCATGACTTACAATCTCCTCTTCGGTGGTATAAGCGTCAAGGATAAATTCGCCGAGATGATCCTTGAAAGCCTTGGCGGAGAGCTCTGTGGCAAAGTCTGACGGTGTGAAATTATCCATGTGTTGCTTGCCCCTGGAGTGGATGAGCACCACTTGTGTCTGGTTCTCTCCTGGGCGTAAGCCACCGTCGAGGGCAATGCAGTCTACCCACAGTGCCGTGCTGGCCTTTGGGATCTGGCGGCCCAGCATCCGCTCGAAGTTCACAATGAGGTTGAACACAACCTTGTCGACGTAGTCTGCATCGACCAGAATCACGTTCTTACTCCATTTTGCCTCTTGTTTGTTGTCGTTCATATCTGAGGTGCAAATATACGAAGATTTCCCCGAATGCCCAAACTTTTTGCCGCGTTTTGTCTGTCGTTTAACTTTTTTCCCCGTTTGCTTTCTTTATTTCGCTTCTTTTTCTTACCTTTGCAGGCAATTTACTAACAATTTAATAACTCAGATTCAAAATGTCAACATTAACGATTGCAATCGTCATCGTCTTCTGTATCGGCTATCTCTGCATAGCCCTTGAGAGCCTGACGAAGATTAACAAGGCGGCCATCGCGCTGCTGATGTTTGTGGCTACCTGGACGCTCTTCATGATGGCTCCGGAGGCTTACCTGCCTGCTGCCATAGGCGACCTGAAGGCCGCTGTGGTAGGCTCCGAGATAGAGCGTCACCTGGGCTCTACGGCCACGACGCTCTTCTTCCTGATGGGAGCCATGACCATCGTGGAACTGGTGGACCAGAACGGTGGCTTCAACTTTGTGCGCGACACGCTGAAGACCAAGTCGAAGCGGGCGCTGCTGTGGCGCATCGCCTTCATGACCTTCATCCTGTCGGCCATCCTCGACAACCTGACCACCTCGATCGTGATGATCATGATCCTGCGCAAACTGGTCAGCGACCACAAGGACCGCATCATCTACGCCTCGCTCGTCATCATCGCGGCCAACTCGGGCGGCGCCTTCTCGCCGATCGGCGACGTGACGACCATCATGCTCTGGAACAAGGGCGTGATCACGGCAGCGGGCGTCATCATGGAGATCTTCATCCCCTCGCTCGTGTCGATGGTCATTCCTGCCTATATCCTCTCGCTCTCACTGAAGGGCGAACTGGCAGCGCCGCAGGAGACGGTGGTGCTGGAGGAGTCTGACAGCCTGAGCGAAGGCCAGCGCAAGGCGATCTTCTTCCTCGGCGTGGGCGGCCTGATCTTCGTGCCTATCTTCAAGACGATCACCCATCTGCCGCCGTTTGTGGGCATCCTGCTCGTGCTCGGCGTGCTGTGGACGGTGACGGAGATCTTCTATGTCAGCATCCATCAGGAGAGTGAGGACACGGCCGACAACCGTGGCACCCAGAAACGCGTGTCGAAGATGCTGTCGCGCATCGACATGGACACGATCCTCTTCTTCCTGGGCATCCTCATGGCTGTGGGCTGTCTGGAGACGATCGGTGTGCTGACGATGCTGGGCGAGAACCTCAATGTGTGGTTCAACGGCAATCACTACCTCATTACAGGCATCATCGGCGTGCTCTCTTCGATTGTCGACAATGTGCCCCTCGTGGCTGGCTGCATGGGTATGTATCCCGTTGAGGCTGCCGGCGACATGGCCGTCGACGGCATCTTCTGGCAGTTGCTGGCCTATTGTGCCGGCGTGGGCGGCTCGATGCTCATCATTGGCTCTGCCGCCGGCGTGGTGGTCATGGGTCTGGAGAAGATCACGTTCGGCTGGTATATGAAGAAGATCACGTGGGTGGCCTTCGCCGGCTACCTCGCTGGTATCGTCTGCTACTGGGCCCTGCGCACGTTCATCTTCGCCTGATGGCAGGCAGGTATATCGAATAAGGAGGCTCGCCGCTGGACCGGCGAGCCTCCTTTTCTGTTTGTATGCCTCTCTCAGGGGCTTCGTGTTGTTCCTATTTCTTCTCGCAGGGAATCCAGAACCAGAAGCTGGAGCCGTGGCCCTCGCCTTCGGAGGTGACACCGATGTGGCCGTTGCAGCGCTCCACGATGTTCTGGCAGATGGAGAGGCCGAGGCCTGTGCCCTGCACGAAGTCGTTGAGCTTCACGAATCGCTCGAAGACGCTGGCCTGCTTCTCCTTCGGGATACCGGCACCCGTGTCGAGACAGTAGATGGTTAACCCGTCGGCCTCGCCGCTGCCGTCGAACTTCATGCGGCTCTCCCAATGGTAGCCCACCTTGATGAAGCCCTTGTGGGTGTACTTCACGGCGTTGGTGACGAAGTTGGTAAGCACCTGTTGCACACGGCCCTTGTCGAGCACGGTGCGGCAGGTGGGGTAGGGGTTGTCCTTGATGAACTCCACGCCGGGTTCCTGAACGCGTTGGGCGAGTGTCTGACAGATGTCGTCGAAGACAGACGAGAAGTCTACTTCTGTGGGTTTAATGGCCAGTGCCTGACCCATCGACGAGGCTTCGAGAATATCGTTGATGAGTCGCATGAGCATGTCGCAGTTGTTGCGGATGATGCGTATGAACTCCATGCGCTCATCTTGACTGTCGATAACGGGCAGCAGGTCGCTGAACCCTACGATGGCGTTCAATGGCGTGCGTATCTCATGTGTCATGTTCGCCAGGAAGGCACTCTTCATACGGCCGGAGTCCTCAGCGCGGCTCGTCTCCTGCTTCAGTTTTTGCTGGGTCTCCATGAGGTAGGTGACATCGCGGGCTACACCGAAGTAGGATGTTATCTGGCCGTTCTCGTTACGTTCGGGCATGCCGCTGAGCGCATACCAGCAAGGGTTGGGATTGGTGGGGATCTGGTAGAAGTGGTGGATAGCGTTAAAGTCTTCGCCGCGTTGTATCATGTCTATCAGGTTCCTGTCGGCCTCTTCGCGCTCATCTTCATAGATGTCTTCCACAAATTCATCGCGGCTCATTGAGACGCCTTTTGTGCGCAGTGACCTGGCAAAGTTAATCTGACGCGTGATGAGGTCGAACTTCCAGACGTACATGTCTGACTTCTCCAATAGATATTGCAGGCGATTTTCGTACAGGTTGATGGCTTTGTTCGCCTTCTCCATCTCCTGGTTGTGTCGTTGCTGTTCGAGGTAGATGTCACGCTCTGCCGTGAGGTCACGGGCGGTGATTACGTAGTACTTTACCTTGTCGTTATCGTCGCAGATGGGGTTGACGCGCAATTCGATATATTTGTCAATTCCCAGCTGAGGTATGACGGCATGCTGGCAGCAGTGCAGCTGTTCATGGTTCCCTTCCTCGTATTGGCCTTTGATGAAGCTGGTGTCGAAGATCTTTGTATTAAAGAGCCAGTCCTCAGTATCTTCCGTCACCTCACAGAGCTTTCGCATGTTGTCGTTAAGATCCATAAGCATGCCATCGCTGTCGTAGAACGACATGGCGATGATGTTCGTCTCAAAGATCTTCATGTATTTGGCACTGAGTTCGTTGTTCATGCGCTCGTCGTCGATCTGCTTGGTGATGTCGCGCACGGTGTTGGTGATATAGCGTGGCTTGCCGTCGCTGTACTCCAGGCTCGCCAGTCCGCTGAGCCATACCCATTTGGGATGTTCCTTCGTACCGATGTTCAGTTGCTTGGTGTAGCGTGCCTGTTGTAGTTTGCCGTTAATCAGCTGCTCTGTCTTTTTCTCAAAATCTTCCTGATCGGGCGTGGCTATGCGCGGCATGAACACATCCCTCATCAGTTCACCTTCTGGTAGGAGCTTGCCGTGGATGTTATACGTGCGTCCTGTCGTGATGTCAATGGCGAAGACATAGTATTTCCCCATGTTCAGCGCTTGTTCCATCATGTGGTTCAGGTCTTCCGTCTTCCGGACAGCCTGCTTTACCCTGGCACGTACAAGGCGGGTCATCAGCACTACGATGATGACCGCGATAATGGCTCCGGCAAGCACGATGAGCGCAATGGGCGACGTGTTGTCGTGGACGCGTTCAGGGTGGAACCATTTGTCGCGCAGCATCTCGAGTTCACCACTTTGTTCCATACGGGCGTACTCGTCGTCGATGGCATCGATCAGTTCCTTGTCATAGCCCACGATACGGATTTCGCCATCGGGGATGTCGATGGGGTTGACCGTCAGGGAGTCTATGGCCAGCTCTTTCTTCTTCCATTTCAGGGGGCCTTCTCCCCATACAAAGTAACGGTAACGCCCCTCGCTAATGCCTGCCAGGGCTTCTTTCGGTGAGCGGTATATGATAGGATTGGCAAGGCGCCGCTCTTCCACGATACGGTCGGAGGCATAGTCGTCAAGTTTCAGTACAAGGGTGTCATTGGCCGTTAGGTCATCAAGTCTTGTCACCTGTGGTACACCTGCGGCAGATACGATCTGCACCTTATAGTAGTTCAGGATATTGGTTGAGCGGATGTAAGGCCTTCCTTTGAAATGGTAGGAGGGGTCTATCACCAGGTCGGCGTCGCGGTGTTCGAAAGCCTGGATGGTTTCGCTCCATTCACGCAGGGTGATGCGGTAGGGGAGGTCGAGTTTCTTGAAAATGGCCTGTAACAACTCGATGTTGTAGCCAGCCGGCTCTCCCCGGTCGTTGCTGTACTCATAGGGTGGGAAATCCCAGTCGCTGGCGATGATGACGGGATTGTCGTTGGTATAGCTATAGTCAAGCTGAGCCGGCGAGGGTGTTGCGATCAGCAATGCCAGCACAGTGGTCAGCAACAGGGCGTATCTATGTCTGATAGGTCTCATCGTCATGCTATATCCTTTCTATTTCAATGGCCCGGCAGGGGATGGAGAACCAGACGGTTGTACCTTTTCCTTCGTCGGATTTAATGTTGATAGTACCTTTAAGCCGCTGAATCAGCTCGTGGCAGATGGAGAGGCCGAGTCCTGCACCGCTGCTGTCATCCGTGGCAAAGCGCTCATAGACAGTTGCCAAGGCTGTTTCAGAGATTCCGCGTCCGGTGTCTTCTACGGAGACGATGAGGTTGTCGCCAAGATAGTCGTACCGCACGGCGACGGAACCTTTTTCTGTATATTGCACGGCGTTTGTAACGATTTTGTCGATGATGATTCCCGTGTTCGACATGTCGATGTCGAGTATCAGCTTGTTGAAGGGACTGCTGACGGAGTATTCGACACCGGGCTTTCTCATGTTTGCCCAGACGGACTCACACTGCTGGGTGATGATCTTCGAGAAATCGGTGCTACGTGTGTTGAACTCGATCATATCGGCATCGAGACGGGAGATGAACAGGATGTCGTTGATGAGTTTAAGCAGTTTGGCGGAGTTTTCTTTGATCTCCCTGGTGAACACAATCTCGTCTTCCTGGTTGTGCTCCATCTGGAAGAGCTCGGCGAAACCCACTACGGTGTTCAGCGGGGTGCGAATCTCGAAGCTCATGTTGTGAAGGAATGCGTTCTTGATCACCTCTACCTCTTGGGCACGTAGTGTCTCGGCGGCCAGTTTCTCTTCGAGCGTCTTAATCTCACTGATGTCACGACACATGCCGAAATACTCCTTCAGTCCGCCCTGGTCGTCGTAGACGGGGATGAAGTGCAGTTGCAGGTGCAGCCGTCCGCCGCCGCCCTGTTTGCGCAAGGTGGTTTTGATGTCGGCATGGATGGGCTTTGTCGTGAGACTGTCCATGCTCTTGAGGATGTTCAGAGCACGGCGCCTTGAACTGTCGTCGACGAAGTTCAAGGCACGTGTCTGGGTCAGCGTGAACTCCACGTTGTTGCTGTCGTTGTAGATGGTCAGCTCGTGGGTCTCGGGATTATAGCGCGTCATCCGGATGCCTCCCACGTTCATCACGTAGTCGATATTGCGGATATAGTGGTCTGTCGCGTCGTTGCTGCGCTGCAACTCACGGGCGTTCTCTTTGATTCGTCTGTACGAAAGGGCGTTCTCTGTCACGTCGCGCCCAGTGCCAAAGATATTCAGCAGCTTGCCCTGGCTGTTACGCACGGGCTCTAACTTCAGCTCATAGTAGAACAATGGCCGCTTCAGATTCACTGGCAAGGCGCGGTCATCGCCTTCAACGAACATCTGGGTTACGTGCAACGGCTCGAACGTGTCGAGGTCGATATCGTCTATGCCCAGCACACTATTGAGATGGATGTGCTTGCGGATTAGTTCTTCTCTTGCCATTTTGATGCCGCTGAGGGCCTTGTCGTTCATGTCGACGATGTAGCCGTCAGCATCGTAAACCACCATGTCGATCATGGCGGTATTGAAGACGGCCTGGTAGCGCATCATGCTGTCCTTGATGCGGTGCTGGCGTTCTTGTTCGTTGGTGATATCGACTCGGGTACCAAGGATATCGGTAGGCTTGCCGTAACGGTCGCGGCGAAGCACGCCGATGTTGATGTTATAGTCGCGCTCCACATAGTGGTCTTTTTTGTGCTCTCTCACCTTCAGGGTGATGTTTGCCGATTCCTTCCGCTGACGGATGATGTTGTCGAGGGTCTCGCGAAGCTTGTCGTAGTCGCTCTGGCTATAGCGGGTAGCTATCTCATGCATCCGGAGTGTATGCGTGGTCTTACCGAACTCATCGAGCCATTCGAAGCTCTGGGTGAGCACGTGGTAGACCCACAGGCCAATCTCACTGGTGCTGAGCACGAGCGACAGGCGGTTGTTGCTCTGTCGGAGCTCATGCGTCATCTGCCTTTCACGGATGCGGTAGAAGGTATAGTAGACGAGGAATACCAGCGCGAGTATTCCCAGAATGCCGGCGATGTTCCACACCCATCTGGGGATACCCGTCTCTGCCAGTTCTGGATAGAACCACTTGTTGCGGATGGCTTCCAGCTCGTCGTTACTGCGCAACTCTGTGTAGACGCTGTCTATCTGGTTAAGCAGATGGCGGTTCTTCGACATGAACTTGTACTCTCCGGCAGGTATGTCGATGGGGTTGATGGTCAGGTTGTCTGTCTTGTATTTCCGCATGAGCCATTTCAGCGACATGGTGTTCCAGATGATCACACCTTGCTCGTCGGTACGCAGTTTCTGGATGGCTTCCTTCATGTCGTCGTAGGCCTTGATGTCGTTTGTCCACCCTTCGTCCTTGATCATGTGGTGGCTGAAGCTGCCTTCGTGTACGATGACGTGCAGGCCTTTCAGGTCCTTGCCCGTACGCAGTACTGCTTTCGACGATATGGGTGACACCACGCTGTGGGTAAACAGCTGTACGATGGTGTTGCTGTAAAGGGAGTTGCCTCTGGAGAATGCGGCATCCATGCGGAGCATGAGGTCCGAATGCCCGTTCTTCAGGTCTGCCTGTGCCTCAAGGGTCGGCTTCAGTTTCACGATATATGGGATGTTGAGCCGCTTGAAGATCATCCTCAGCAGGTCGATATTGTAGCCGTCGGGCTCGCCGTTCTCGTTGAGGAAGACGTATGGCCACAAGTCCCAGGCATCCTCATAGATAAGGGGGTGCTCTTCAGTAAACACCCGGGTGCTGTCTGCTGTCTGGGCTGAGGCTGGGGTGGTTAAAAGTTGAAGCGGTGAGAGGATGAGGAGTGCCAGTAAGACGCTCCTTGTCCTCCGTACCTTATTTATTATATATATTAATGCAGTCATGTTCTCGCCTTTTCTTACTTCTTGATCTCTTCACAGGGTATCTTCATCCAGAAGGTTGATCCGTGGCCGTCGCCTTCCGACTCGACGCCTATCTCACCGTGGCAGGCATCCGCGATGGCCTTGCAGATAGAGAGTCCGAGGCCTGTGCCTTGCACGTAGTCGTTGAGTTTGACGAAGCGGTCGAAGATCTTGGCCTGGTGCTCCTTGGGAATGCCGGCACCCGTATCTTCGCAATACAGGTACAGCTGGCCGTCTTCGTAGCGATAGCCTGCCTTGATGTGTCCCTGATGGGTGTATTTCACGGCATTGGTGACGAAGTTGGTGATGACCTGCTGGATGCGGGCATTATCGATAATAGTGATGAAGCTCGTGTACGGGTTGTCTTTGATGAACGCCACGCCGGGCTCCTGCACGCGCTCCTTGAGCGATTCGCAGATGTCGTCGAAGCTCTTTGCGAAGTCTGTCTCTGCTGGCTCTAAGTGTATGCCTCCTGTGTCGAGCGACGAGATGGCAAGGATGTCGTTGATAAGTCGCATGAGCATGTCGCAGTTGTTCATGATCACACGGATGATTTCTTGCTTCTCTTCTTGTGAGGAGAGCATGGGCAGCACGTCTGAGAAGCCTACGATGGAGTTCAGCGGCGTGCGGATCTCGTGGGTCATGTTAGCCATGAACACCGACTTCAGGCGACCAGAGTCGTTGGCGCGCTCCGTCTCCTGCTTCAGCCTTTCCTGCTTCTCGATGAGGTCGTTCACGTTTCTCACGATACCGTAGCTCCCTGCCAGACGGCCGTTCTCGTCGAAATAGGGCGCGCTGTCGATAATGTTCCACTGCAGCTCTTCGCCTTCGTGGAAGAAGGGGTGCATGTGGGTGACGGTGGTTTGCGGCACGTTGAAGAACTTCTCCGGCTCCATCAGTCCTTGGCGGAAGGGGCTGTCTACGAAGTGGGCGATGAGTGTGTCAAAGTCCATCTGGCTCTCTGGCGTGCCGAGGCCCTTGTAGAAATAGCACTGCCGCTTGGTGAACGAGGTGCGGAAGAAACGCATGTTACAGGTGTCCATCAGGTACTGGATCTCGTTCTCGTACTGCATGATGGCTTCGTTGGCCAGTCGGATGTTGAGGCTGTTCTTCTTGTTCTGCAGGTAGAGCTCGCGCTCCTGACTGACATCGCGGATAGAGAAGGTGATGCAGTAGAGCTGGCCGTCATTCTTGTAGATGGGGTGAACGCGCATCTCGGTGTAGCAGTTCACGCCGCGCTCGATGATGATACTCTTCGTGCAGAAGTAGAGATCCTCTATATGGCGGTTGTTCAGTAGCTCGCGGAACGTGGGCATGTCGAACAGGGTGTTGTCGTAGTAGAATGGATCTTTCTCCGACTGGAATTTAAGAATCTCGCGCATCTTCTTGTTGGTGGTCATCAGACGGCCATCCTGGTCGTAGAAGGCCAAGCCCGTGAGCGACTGTTCGAAGATGCGGCGATACTTGTTGGTCATCTCCTGTGCTTCACGCTCCAGCAGGATCTGTTCCGTGCGGTCTGTCAGCGTGCAGAAGATGTGTACTGGATGCAGGCTCGTCTTGGTGTACTCGGCGATGCCCTTGTCCTCCATGAAGCGCCACTGGCCGAGGTGCTTTGAGCCGCTGATGTCCCAGCGGAAGATGCACTCGTCTGTCTCTGCCTCACCAGATAGCAGTCGCTTGATGAACGTCTGGTAGATATGACGGTCGTCGGGGTGTATCAGTTCGAGGCTCTCCTCATAGCTCATGCCTTCCTCGGGCAGCAGGTCGCCGTGAATGTTGACGGCATGCCGCTGGCGGATGTCGAGCATCAGCACATAGTTCTTGCCCATGTTGAGGGTGTGCTGCATGATGGCTGCCGTCTGCTTGATCTTGTCGGCACCTTTTCGGATGCGCAGCAGGGTGATGCGGTTCAAGGCCCAGGCGATGACGAACGCGATGATGGTGACGAAGACCATGATCACCGACGGGAAGTCGAGCGCCATGGCTGCCAGTATCTGAGGGTGTGATAGTAGTATTGTCATGTTCGTCGTGCCTTTATGAAACGATAATCTCTGTATTCTTCTTCTCCATTGCCGTCATCTCGCAGGGGATGATGACGTAGGCCGAGGTGCCCTTGCCCTTTTCCGACTGTAGCTCGATCGAGCCTCCCATCTGCTCTACCTCCTCCTTGATGATGGCCATCTCAAGACCTGTATCGAATTGATCGTCGTTCTCACTTCTGGCGAAACGGTCGAACACGTGGGGCAGGTTTTCCTGACTGATACCCTTGCCCGTGTCTTCGATGGTGATGTTCAGCTCGCCGTGGCGGTAGTCGTATTTCGTGCGGATGGAGCCTGATGTCGTGGCGCGGGCTGAGTGGGCGCACAGCTTCTGGATAATCTCCCCGACGTTCTCCTCGGCTATCTTCACCATCAGGTGGGTGTAGGGGTTCTCCACCTGGATATTCACCCCCGGGTTCAGCGCACTCAGTCCCATATAGCAGAAGCCTTCGAAGAGGCTGGCAAAGTCGGTCTCCCTGTAGTTGAACTCCACCATTCTTGCATCGAGGCGCGAGATGTAGAGGATGTCGTTGACGAGGGCCAGCAGCTCGTTGGTGTTGCGTTTGATCTCATCCGAGAAGACGGGTTCGTCTTCAGCATCGTGTGGATTGTTGAAGAGTTCTGCGAAGCCGATGATGGCGTTGAGGGGCGTACGTATCTCGTGGCTCATGTTCATCAGGAAGGTGTTCTTCAGCTCCTCCGTCTCCTGGGCCTTCTTGGTCTCCGTAGTCAGCTGGCGCTCTGTGTACACCATCTCCGTGTCGTTGCGCAGCATGCCGAAGTAGTGGCTGATGCGCCCGTCCTTCCCCTCCACGGGCACCATGTTGAATGTCAGGTGGATGTCGCGCCCCTGCTCATCGTGGAACCGGGTACGTATCGTGGTGGTAAAGTTGCCTGGCGTGCGGTGGTCCATGCGGAGCAGCAGGCCGCGGGCCTTCCGCTGGTCTGTCGATGCCAGGAGCGAGGCGCAGCGGATCTGCGAGAGGCTGAACTGCACTTGGTTTAGGTTGCTGTAGATCTTCAGCTCGTGGTTGTCGGGATGGTAGTTCACGAGCCTTACGCCACTCACCTTCAGCGCGTAGTTGATGTTGTTGATGTAGTCTTGTATGTCCTTCGTGCGCTTTTCCAGCAACAGGGCGTCTTGCTGCTGGCGGTGATACGAGTCGACCATGTCTGTGATGTCGCGCCCGGCGGCGATCACGCCAATCATGTGCTCGTCCTTGTCGCGGACGGCTGAGACGGCACACTCGTAGTAGAACTTTCCGCCGATGGTCAGTTCCGGTATGCGCTCGTCTTCCTGTTTGGTGCGGTCTATATCCGTGATCGACGACATCTGGATCGTTTCCAGACTGTCGTAGTCGAGGCCTCTGTACGCAGGGATGTCGGTGATCTTCACCTCCCGCCTCATCAGGGCCTCGCGGTCTTTGATGCCAAAGGTCTCGCAGGCCTTGTCGTTGATGTCTGCCAGCTGACCTTTGTCGTTGTAGTAGATCATGTCGACAAGCGACGAGTTAAAGATGGTGTGGTAGCGGAGGGCCATGTTGCGGGCATTCTCCTTGCGCAGCCTGTTCTCCGTGATGTCGCGCTCGGTGCCCAGCAGCAGCTTCGCCTTGCCTGTCTTGTCGCGCTGCAGGATAGAGAGGTGTATCTTATAGATGCGCGGCGTGGAGCCGTCGGCGGGCTTGCTGCCGTTAATCACGATGGGGTCGGGCTCCTGGTCGCTCTCGGAGAGGCTGACGACGGCCTTGTGCAGCTGTGCGAACTCACTGCTGTCGAAAAATTGTGCGAAGTCGATGGGGGGGAAGGCCTTGGCTTCTTCTCCGTTGTGAGAGAGCAGCGTGTAGACATGCTTGACGAAGTCGTAGGTCCACACCTGTGTCCTGTTCGAGGCGAGCACCAGCGCGAGCTGCGTGTTCAGCTGCTGGGTCTTGGCATTGATTTCCTTCTGGCGGTAATAGAACAGGCGGTTGGTGAAGATCATCACAAACACGCTGATCATCAGCGCGGCCACGAGATAGGCTGCGAGGTGGTGGGCTTCGGCGATGGTCTCCAGATTCTCCTTCTGTGCGAGAGCCGTGAGGCTGATGCTTAGCAGCGTCGCAACGGCTTGGAGTCTGAGTATATTGTTATTGTTCATCCAGTTTCAGGTAGTTACTGACGGCAAAGGTAACTATTTCTGGCTAAATAACAAAATAAAATGTATAAAAAAAGCGCAAACCACCCTATTTTAGGGGTGATTTGCGGGCATATTACGCTTTTTTGTGTTTATAGTTTAAAGTTTATAGTTTATAGATGATTACTTGGCAAGCCTTTCTGTGCAAGCTTATAATCCGCCTACAGAGCATATCATCTATAAACTATAAACCATAAACTATAAACTATAAACAACATCCCAGACTACAGCGGATATTCCTCGAAGGCGTAGAGCACGGTCGAGAGATAGCGCTCGCCCGTATCGGGCAGCAGGGCCACGATCTTCTTGCCCTTGTTCTCCGGACGCTTGGCAATCACGGTGGCACCGTAGGCGGCAGCGCCTGAGGAGATGCCTACCAGCAGTCCCTCCGTCTTGGCCAGTTCACGGCCTGTGCGGATGGCATCGTCGTTCTCCACGTCGAGCACCTCGTCGATGAGGCTGCCGTCGTAGGTCTTGGGGATAAAGCCGGCGCCGATGCCCTGGATCTTGTGGGGACCGCTCTGACCGCCGTTGAGCACGGGCGACGACTTGGGCTCCACGGCGATGATCTTCACACTGGGATTCTTCTCCTTCAGGTACTTCGCTACACCCGAGATGGTGCCGCCAGTACCTACGCCAGCCACGAAGATGTCGATCTGGCCGTCTGTCTGCTCCCAGAGCTCAGGGCCTGTCGTGGCATAGTGCTTGGCGGGGTTGGCGGCGTTCTCAAACTGCTGCAGGATGATGCTGCCGGGGATGCTGTCGCGCAGTTGCTCGGCCGCCTTGATGGCACCGGGCATGCCGTCCTTGCCGCTCGTCAGCCTCACCTCGGCTCCATAGGCCTTCACCAGGTTGCGGCGCTCCACGCTCATCGTCTCGGGCATCGTCAGGATGAGCTTGTAGCCCTTCACGGCGCTCACCAGGGCCAGTCCCACACCCGTGTTGCCGCTGGTGGGCTCGATGATCGTCGCACCGGGCTTCAGCAGTCCCTTCTGCTCTGCATCCTCTATCATCGCCAGCGCGATGCGGTCTTTCACACTTCCGCCAGGATTGAAGAATTCCACCTTGGCGATAATCGGAGTCTCTAATTCCTTGGCCTCTGAGTACTTTGCCAGTTCCAGCAGAGGGGTGTTGCCGATAAGCTCGGTCAGCTGCTTTGCAATCTTTGTCATAATCTTATTCTTTTAAATGTTTGTTTGTTGTATGTCATATCTTGTTTATCTGGGTGCAAAGGTACGGCGATTTCCCGGGCTACGAAATCCCACACGTGGGCTATTCCGCATACCACGATTGTGGTATTCTCACTATTTTTTGTCCTATACCTTATATATAATATCGTCTTCTGCCAATTGAACTGGTGGTCATGTTGTGTTTTATAGGGGTAAGGGGTTACTTACTCTGAACTTTTGCAGAGGGAATAAAAGGACGATTATATGAGGTGAGAATAAAAAAGATGTGGAAAAGTTTGGCCGTTTCGGAGAAAATACGTACTTTTGTCAGCAGAAAACCAAAAACAGAAGGCTGCGATTAAGCGAGCGCAATCAGATTTGCTTGAATTGCCGAGCGTGAGCAGACTCGATGTGAAACATCAAGAATTAAGATTATGATAGACGTTAAAGAGACATTGAAGAAGAGTGAGGAGCGCATGGAGATGGCAGCCATGTTCCTCGAAGATGAACTGAACCGCATCCGTGCAGGACGTGCCAACGTGGCCATCCTCGACGGCGTGCGTGTGGATTCGTACGGTTCGAAAGTGCCCCTGAACCAGGTAGCCAACGTGAGTGTGCCCGATCCTCGTACCATCGCCATCAAGCCCTGGGACCGCAAGGAGATCCGCAACATCGAGAAGGCCATCATGGACTCTGACGTGGGTATCACCCCGGAGAACAATGGTGAGGTGATCCGCCTGAACATCCCCATCCCCACGGAGGAGCGCCGTCGCGACCTGGCCAAGCAGTGCGCCAAGATCGCAGAGAAGGCCAAGGTGGAGGTGCGCAACGTGAGGGCCGACATCAAGGACAAGCTGAAGAAGGCGATCAAGGACGGACTCTCTGAGGACAATGAGAAGGATGCCGAACTGGAACTGCAGAAGATCCACGATAAGTACATCAAGAAACTCGACGACCTCCTCGCTGCCAAGAACAAGGAGATTATGACGGTGTAGTCACTGTTTACGGTTTACAGTTTACGGTTTACAGTTTACAGTTTACGGTTTACAGTTTATAGTTCATCGTTGAAGGGACTTGTCATTAAGAATACGGGCAGTTGGTACACCGTCAGGACAGACGATGGCCAACTGCTTGATTGTAAGGTGAAGGGCAACTTCCGCCTGCGGGGCATACGGAGTACGAACCCCGTGGCAGTGGGCGACCGCGTCAGCGTCTCGGAGGGCAACTTCATCACGGAGATCGAGGACCGCCGCAACTACATCATCCGCAAGAGCATCAACCTCTCGAAACAGAGTCATATCATCGCGGCAAACGTAGACCAGACGCTGCTGGTGGTGACGGTGAGCCGTCCGCAGACCAGCACCACCTTCATCGACCGCTTCCTCGCCTCGGCAGAGGCTTACAGGGTGCCCGTGGTGCTGATATTCAACAAGACGGACCTGCTCGATGACGACGAGCGGCACTATCAGCAGATGCTCATCCACCTCTATGAGACCGTGGGCTACGAGTGCAGGGCCATCTCTGCGGAGACTGGCGAGGGTGTCGATGCCCTGTTGCCAATGTTACAGGGAAAGATCACCTTGCTCAGCGGCAATAGCGGGGTGGGGAAGTCGACCCTCATCAACCGTCTCGTGCCAGGCGTGAACCTCCGTACGGCAGAGATATCTGATGCCCATCAGACGGGGCAGCACACGACAACCTTCTCAGAGATGATTACTCTGGGAGATGGTTATCTGATCGACACCCCGGGCATCAAGGGCTTTGGCACTTTCGACATCGAGCCAGAGGAGCTGACAAGTTATTTCCGCGAGATCTTCCGTTTCTCGCAAGACTGTCGTTTCTCCAACTGCACCCACACCCATGAGCCGGGCTGTGCCGTGCTCAAGGCTCTGGAGGATCATTACATTGCCCAGAGCCGTTATCAGAGCTATCTCTCGATGCTCAGCGACAAGGATGAGAGCAAGTATCGCGAGGCCTATTGATTATGTTTACGGTTTACAGTTTACGGTTTACAGGTGATTACATCAGCGGCAGAACTGACTATAGTCATATCATCTGTAAACCGTAAACCGTAAACCGTAAACTGTAAACCGTAAACTGTAAACTGTAAACCGTAAACTTATCTTAGCACTTTCTTCCCTCCAACGATGTAGATACCACGAGGCAGATCCTCCAGCGATGTGCTGCCTTGACGGATGAGGCGGCCGTTAAGGTCGTAGACATTGCCAGAGTGGAGGCCTGGATCAGTCATGATGGTGTCGATGCCGTCAGGAGTACCTATTAGCGCAGTAATGGCTAACTGGGAGCAGGCAGGCATCTCGATGGAGAGCTGTCTGCCAGAAACCTCACGGGTTGTGGTAGTGCCGTCCTTTTGTGTCTCGGCGATGCGCCAGCCTGCGATAGACAGGTCTTCGGCGTCGCTGTCGAGATTGATAGCACGTCCGGCAAAGAACTTGCCGTCGAAGCTGTTCTTTGAGAGCGTGACACCATTGAAGCTGAGACCGCCAGGACCGTCATCCTCATTCTCAATGTCGACGGTCAGGGAGATGGGCGTGCCGAGGTTGAACTGCGTGCCGATATGCTTATACATCTCTGCCGTACGCCTGGAGAGCCAGTTGCGGGCATCGCGCAGGTCGTTGTCGTAGACAGGCCACCAGGGATTGCCATATACGGCATCGTGGTGGTAGTCCCATTCATCTCTTATCATCTCATACATGGGGTCCCAGATGGCTCGCACGCCTTTCTCGTTCAGGAAGTCGCCCATGTAGATGCACGTCCTGTCGATCATCTCGCGCTGGAAGTCGGCATCCTCCATGATGTTTCGGAAGAGGCGTGTCGACGCTTCCGTGATGGAGAAGCTGATGTCGTTATACTCGCGGTTGGTGGGGTTGTACATCTGTTTCAGGATGTTGTGCGTAGGCTGGTGGCCGTAGAGGCCCAGGGCGTAGTCCACGTCCTTGGCAATCCAGCGCCAGCGGCCGTTCTCTGTCCTTGGCCGCCACATCACATTGTTGTTGCCGGGGAAGTCGAGGTTGCAGAAGTAGAGGTTCATCGCCATGATGTTGATGTACTCCTCCCAGTCGATCCACTTGGCATATTCCTCAAGGGTGTGCCCCTTTTCCTGGTAGAATCGGGTGAAGGCATCGTAAGAGTCCTTCGTGCCCTCTTTCAGTTCGCCGTTCTCAATGAGGTCGATGTCTTCGAGCCCGTAGTTGGTGGCGATGTTGTTCTCGTTGCCACGCTCACGGATGTTGAGGATGCAGTGATAGACACCGTTGATGTAGATGACAGCGGGGCGCCAGGCCTGCCAGTCGATGTCGGTATGTTCGGCCAGGGCGCGCTGACAGATGGCATCACGCATGTAAAGACCGTCGCGATCGTTGCCGCCGTTGCGGAGTACCAGCGACTTGAAGTCGGTCACCCCTGGACGCTGGTCTGGGAAGAACTCGTAGTCGAATGTCTTCTGTCCGAATCGCTTGTGGGCATAGATGGCCATCGACTTCCGAGAGGCGTCTCTCGACCATCCTCCAGTGATGCGTGTCTCGCAGAGCTGGTTCAGTAGGGCGGGCGACTCCTTGGCTTCGAAGAACTCAATGTTCATGGGGCGCCGCCAGTTCTTGGGATAGTCGTGGTTGTAATTATTAGCGAAGATGCCGATCTTCTGGTCGTTGAGGTATTTGTCGTCGATGGTGATGCTGATGATGGGCAGCGTCATCTCGTGGTCGTGGAAGATGTACGACTCTACGGAGCTCCTTGGAGAGAGCCAGCCCTTGCAGAAGAGTTTAGCCCGTACGTTCATCGACCTTTTGACGGCGAAGCCGGAAGCAGGGCATCTGGCACTGTTGATGGTGGGCTCGGTACCGTTGACGGTGTAGTGTATCTCTGTGCCTTCAGGTGCTCCCTCAGGAAGTGAGAGCTTCAGACGGAGGCTCTGGGTGCCATTCACCACATGGCCTTTCTCACTGAATACGGGTTCGCCGAGAAGGTGCTTCTCGTCGCAGACTTCTCCACAGTTGGCGGCTCCTGGTGTCGGCGTCAGCTGATAACCCCACTCGCTGCCGCCGTCTGTCTTTCTGCCATAGGCGATATTGGGAGCAGGCATCTTGGGCAACGCGGCAGGCAGTTCGTCAACTTTATTCTTATCCTTGAAAAGAAAGAGCTGGCAACCTTTACCCGTATCAAGGCGATAGTCGGTATGGAGCCCAGTCGCTTCCTTGTCGCAGTAGACGATGATGAAGCCTTTGGCCTCGACAGTCTTGTCGGGTAACTGCCATGCTTCGTCGACGTTGGCACCTATCTGATAGTCTTTTAGATTGACGGCCTCGTCGCTGTTGTTGTAGAGCTCTACCCACGAGTCTGGGAACTCATTCAGGTCGTCCATGATACAGTCGATGTTCGACTGCATCAGCTCGTTGATGATCAGTTGCTGTGACGTCTGGGCGTCTGCATACGTTGATGAAAGACATGTCGTCAGCACGACAGAGATGCATAGAAAACTCTTCCTAATATATTCCACTTTTGTTGCAGGTTTATAATTTCTGATGCAAAGGTAAAAAATAAACCGCATAAAAGATTGCAAAATTGGAATTATTTTGTACCTTTGCAACTCGAATGTAACAAATGATAAAGTATATGAAACATCAGCTATTAGCACTATTGGCAACAATCGTTCTGCCGAGTCCGCTTTCTGCTCAGGTGAAGACCGAGATTCGTACGTTCAACCTTGCCGGACCTTATGAAGTGTCGGCACCATTGGCACTCGACACCGTGGACGCTCAAGGGCGGAAGTTCGACGAGGCTTCGTTCATGGGAGCACTCTCTCTTAACGCACCAGCAACAGCCAAGTTCGACGGACAAGTAATCCCCTCGCTCGCTGACAGCAAGAGTGTGGGACTGCTCACCTTTTATATTAATAACAGAGATTACCTGAAAGGAAAGATCACCGTGAAGGGACCTAAGACCTGCAAACTCTTCGTTGATGGTAAGGAGGCAGGCGAGGAGCTGAAACTGGCTCCGGAACATCACACCTTCGCCATCAAGTATCTGGCTTTGCCGAAAGACACGGACTCTATCAAAGTAACAATCGAGGCCGACAAGACGGTGGCCTATACACTCGACAAGGCTCATCCCTATATGGCTCACGATCTGTTCGACGGCAAGCGTGTGCGTAGTGTCAGGCTCTCTGCCGACGGTGCCTACGTCGTGGTGTGCTATCAGACTACAGAGCGAGGTGGCAAGGACCTGTGGACGTATGAACTGTGTGATGCCAAGACGGGGCGTCTGCTCTCTACGCTGCCCGGCAATGTGGAGTGGATGCCCAGGAGCATCGCCTGGACGACATCGGAGAAAGTGGGTGACAACCGTTCGTTCTACCGTGTAGATCCTCTCTCTGGCCAGCGTACGCTGTTGGCTTCCTCTCTGCCGGAGGGAAGCATCGCCGTCAGTCCTACGGAAGACTATCTCATCATCACCGCCGAGGAAGAAGGTACGAAGGAGGATGCAGATGTGTTTGAGGTGCTGGAGATGGACGATCGTCAGCCGGGCTGGCGCAAGCGCAGTTATCTCATGAAATACGACCTGACGACTGGCATCTGCCAGCGTCTGACGTTCAGTCCCCGGAACACGTACCTGATGGATATCACTGCTGACGGAAAGACGCTGCTCATTGGCTCTGCCTACAGCCGCCTTGCCAAGCGTCCGACGGAGGTGATGGACCTGATGCTGGTCGATGCCCGGACCTTACGCGCCGACACCATCTTTGCAAGTGAGGGCTTTATCAGCGGAGGCTGCTTCTCGCCGGATAACACCAAGATCCTGGTTACCGGCACACCGGAGGCCTTCAACCGCATTGGCTGTCAGTTGCCTGCAAATGTCACGCCCAGCATGACGGAGAACGAACTCTTCCTCTATGATATCGCCACAAAGCAGGTGACACCGCTGACCAAGGACTTCGATCCTTCTGTCAGCAATCTGCTTACCTGGTCGAAGGCCGACGGACAAATCTATTTCACTGCCGAAGACCGTGACTACGTGCACCTGTTCACACTTAATCCCAAGACAGGGGCCATCCGTAAGATGGCGGCCCTCGGCGACGATATCTATCGCGCAGACGTTGCTGAGCACGCTTCCGTGCTCGCATACCTTTCTTATAATACAATGGAACCAGCATCGGCTTATGTGCTGAGGAACGAGAAGGGGAAAGCCAAGAATCTTCAACTCTTCGATGGCCGTACGGCCCTTGGCGACGCTGAGGTTGGCACCTGCGAGGACTGGAACTTCACGAATTCACGTGGTGACACCGTCTATGGCCGTCTCTATCTGCCTAAGGACTTCGATGCTACGAAGCAGTATCCTATGATTGTCTACTATTACGGCGGCTGCTCACCCGTGAGCCGTTACTTCGAGTCGCCTTATGCCCCGCAGTATTGGAACTCTCTGGGTTATGTGGCTTATATCCTTCAGCCCAGTGGCGCTACCGGTTTCGGACAGGAATGGGCCTCGCGGCATGTGAATACGGCAGGAAGAGGACCGGCAGAGGACATCATTGAGGGAACGAAGAAAATCTGTGAGACGCATCCTTTCATCAATCCCAAGAAGATCGGCTGCATGGGTGCCTCCTATGGCGGGTTCATGACTCAGTATCTGCAGACCCAGACGGACATCTTCGCCGCAGCCGTCTCCCATGCAGGTATCGCCAACCACACCAGTTACTGGGGAGAAGGCTATTGGGGATACAACTACAGCGAGGTGTCGATGGCCAACAGTTATCCCTGGAGTCACCGCCAGTTGTTTGTTGACCAGAGTCCGCTCTTCAATGCCGACAAGATCCATACCCCCTTGTTGCTGCTGCACGGCAATGCTGATACGAACGTGCCGTTGATAGAGAGCCTTCAGATGTTCACGGCTCTGAAACTCTTAGGCCGTGAGGTGGCTCTGGTCGAGGTGGAGGGTGAGAATCACCACATCCTTGAATATGGCAAGAAGGAGAAGTGGCTCGCCACCCAGATGGCCTGGTTCCAGCGCTGGCTGAAAGACGACCCGTCGTGGTGGGAGGCTCTCTATCCCAAGAAGAACCTTTAGGAAGGGAAATGATACAGAGTGACGGTACCGCCGTCACTCTTTGCGTATTTACGCAGCAGATCCTGAATGAAGCGGGCATTGGCGGCGACGCGATCCTCGTCGCCGTCGTAGCCGTTGATGAGCACCACGAGGTGTGTGGTCTCGAGAGTCATCTTCGTACGCTCGTGGTCGCTGGTAGGTGTGCCGACACCACCGAGGGCATCGCGATAGACAGGCAGTCCGGCGATGTTGAGCATGCCGCGGCCGATACCCTCATAAGGCTCTCCCTCACGCCCCACCCCTAAGGTGAGCGTGTCACCCACGAACTTGTCGGCATCGAAGCCGCCGATGCTGTAGCCAAAGGCGATGGAGGCGAGGTTGACAAGGTCTACGAGGGTGTCGATCTGATACAGTTCCTTGCCTTGCAGCATCCGTCGGATGAGCTGTTCGCTGGCAGGTCGATAGCGTGAAGGGTCTTTGCCGCAGGCTTTATATACCCGGCGCGTGGCTGCTATGCCAGGTAAGTCCTTCAGACTCTCGGTGGTCAGTTCCTGCCGGAACCGTTCCTCAAGCATGTGAATCTCTTCCCAGAGTGCCTCCGAGTATGGGGTGTTGACCACTTGTGCCTCTACGGCTGCACCTACGAAAGTGGGGCATACGCTTGCTATTTCCTGTGAGACGATGATGTTCATATATCAATAACCTTTATTCTGTATCAAGTAGTTGTTTAATGCCAGGACGTCGGCAGGTATGGGGAAGACGGTGGTATGGCCGTCGCTTTCGTCAACCTTGTCGTCGAACATGTCGCCCTCGAAGAGACTCTCGTAGCGTCCGAAGCGAATCATATCCTGTCGGCGCCAACCTTCCCAGCAGAGTTCGAGCAAGCGTTCGTCGTAGATGTTATCCAGCGTTAGCGGGCGTGCTTCCATAAAAGACCTCTTGCGGACGACGTCGAAGTCGGCTTGGCCCTTTTCCGGCTCTCCGTTGCGCAGATAGGCCTCGGCACGCATCAGGAGCACGTCGGCATAGCGGAAGAGTACGATGTCGTTGTCCATCAACTTGCCGTCCTTTGTCGCATTCTTGTCTATTTCGTATTTCTTCATGCGTGCTCCCGCTGTCTCTATGTATGGACTATAACCCAGGTCTAACTTCACCTCCCAGGGGTAGTAGACCAGAGGATTGCCATTACGGTCGGGTATACTATGATTGTCGAAGTCCACGACGTCATCTGACCAGTAGTTCATGAAGAAACGTCCGTCCATGTCTTCAGTGTCGTAGCCAAAGACCTTGAGTGTGTTGATGGTGGCGCAGGAACCGTTCTCGCCCGTAAAGCCGTAAGCGGCAGCATGACGGTAGTGATAGGACCGGAAGAGATTCTGCTGCTGGGTCTTATAGAGATCCTTGTCCATGGGGATCACCCAGATGTTCTCCGTGGAACCCTCGTTGTAGACACTGAAGTTGTCGGCATAGTCTGTCATGAGTTGGTAACCTTCATCTTGGATTTCGGTACAGAAATGGGCGGCCGCCTCCCAGGCATTGTATTGGTCTTCGCCTATCTGGAAGATGATTTCAGAACCGTCGGGGCGAACGCCGTCTGTCCAGTCATCGTCGGCATAGACTTCTGCATTGAGTGTCAGTTTGGCCAATACGAAATTGGCCACCGCCATGGTAACGCGTCCGTAGTTGTCGCCGCGGTTGGCACTGCTGCCGAAAGGCAGGTCGTTGCGTACGGTCATCAGTTCGTTGTAGATGTAAGTGAACAGCTCGCTACGTTGTGACTGCTGTACCTGACTGATAATGATGTCGGAAGAATGGATGATGGGCACGCGTCCGAAGAGGTCCATCAGGTACCAGTAGTAGATGGCCCGGAGGGCTCTGACCTCTGCCTTGTATTCTGTTAGCTGGACGTCTGTCAGCAAGTCCTTATGGGCGTCTAACTGCTCAATGGAATGATTACAGAGGGCGATGACCTTGTAAAGGTAGTCCCATGCATTCTTTGACAGCTCGAGTCCGGCATCCCAGGAGTGGCGGTACATGTTCTGCCAGAGTTCTCCGTCGTACCAGTCGCTGCCACGGGTAGGCAGCATCGCCTCGTCGGAGCCGAAGGTCTGCAGGTCGTACACACCGCGGCAGGTGCCTTGCAGCCCCTGTCCGTCTTCCGACCCTCCTATATAGTTGTATAAGGTGGCGACCGTGTTCATGTAGAGGTCTTTTGCAGAGGTGTAGATTTCATCCTCGGCAATCTGGTCTCGCGGATCTTCGTCGAGGGAGCATGAGGATAGTAGTGGGGGGATGATCAGGAACGGTAAGAAATAGATAAAGATCTTGTTAGTCATGATTCTTGTCTTTTGATTCTTAATCAGAACTTGATGCTCAGGGCGAATGTATACGACCGATAGACGGGCAGCGTATTCTTGTCGTCGATGCCAAGCGTGCCATTGATGATGGTAGAGTTGATCATCGGCGTCAGTCCGCTATAGCCTGTGATGGTTGCGAGGTTGTTGACGGAGGCCGATACACGCAGGCTTCGTATGTATTTTGAACGGACGGGCACGTTCCAGCCGAGGGTGAGATAGTCGATGTTCACGTAGTCGCCATTCTCCAGCCAGTAGTCACTGATAGTCTGGTCCATAATATTCTTCTCTGGCGCGTCCTGTAGCATATTGTAGTTGGGTAGCGACAGCAGGTTAGAGTAGGTGAGTGCCGTACCGTTATAGATCTTATGGCCGAAGGCACCATTCACTTGCATCGTCACGTCCCATTGCCTGAAACGGAAGACGATGTTGGATCCCATGGTAGCCTTGGGTGTGGCCTGTCCGCAGACGTAACTCTCTTCTGTCACGTCGTAATAATAGCTGCCTGTAGGGTCTTGAACCAAGCCCTTGCAGTGAGGCAGGTGGAACACGCCTAACTGCTCGCCCACGATCTGCTTCACCACATCGCTGCCGCCATGGAATCCGGCTCCCCAGAGTGCGGAGATGCCTCTCTGTTGCGGGGCTGTCAGATGCTGGCCGTTGTAGTCGCCGTCCAGCGAGAGCAGTTTGTTACGCTCAAATGACCAGTTCATGTTGATGGCCAGCTCCATGTCCTTGGTGCGTAGTGGGGTGATGCCGAATCCTATCTCCAGGCCACTGTTCTTCATCGATCCGAGGTTTGCCAGCAGCTTGGCATAGGTGAAAGGAGGCACGGGCACGTCGTAGACGTAGAGCATGTCGGTGGTCTTGGATTGGTAATAGTCCACTGACAGTGCGATGCGATTGTTCCAGAACGTGGCATCGACACCGATGTTGAACGTGTGCTTGACCTCCCACTTCAGGTCCGGGTTGGCGTTGCGGACGGCACCGAGTGTAGTGGCCATGCCGCCATCTATCGGCACCACGCCGTTAGGCTGGATCAGTTCCATCGAGTTGTAGGAGCCGATGCCACCCAGACTGCCTGAGCGTCCGAAGCCGACACGCAACTTGGCATTGTTGATGAACTTCAGGGGCTTCATCCATTTCTCCTTGCTGATCACCCAGGCGCCGCTGACAGAGGGGAAGAAGCCCCAGCGGTGGTTCTTGCCCACCTTCGATGAGGCGTCGGCACGGGCATTGGCGGTGAGGGTGTACCTGTCGAGCAGGGTGTATTGCAGGCGGAGCAGGAACGACTCCATGTGTGAGTCGGAGTATTCGGAGTCTGTACCGTCCCAGGGGCGTGAGGCGCCTGCCGTCAGTTCGTCATAGCCGAAGGCATCGGTGCTGAAGTTCGTGACGGTGGTGAAGAAACCCGTCTCCGTCTTGTTCTCGGCCTCTGCCAGTGCCATGACATTCAGCGATGAGTTGCGGGTGTTCAGGGTATAGTCGACAGAGATGTTGCCCAGTATCTCTACGTTCTTGTTGTTACCGCGGTAAGCCTCGCCATGGCTCCATACGATGGTGGGGTAATAGTGGGCGTTGTCCACCGAGTTGTAGGAGTAGGAGCCGAAGCCTCGCAGTTTCAGGTTGGGGGCCAGCGTGAGGGTGGCATTCAGGTGGACGTTGAAGTGGGCGTTGTCTTCGTCCTGCTTCATGCTCAGCAGGGCGTTGGGGTTGGTGATCCAAAGGGCCTCGGGAACCTGGTCATAGCTGCCGTCGGCATTGGCCCCGTCAGGGAAGGTGGGATTGAAGGTAGCTGCCGAATAGAGCAGCTTCTGCATAAAGGGCAGGTAGTTGTTCTTCTGTAGCGAGCCGAACATGCCAAGGTCGACTGTCAGCATGTTGTCGAAGGCCTTCTGGGAGATATCCAACTTGGCGATGTAGTTGCGGTAGTTGTTGGTGCGGATGATGGTGCGGTGCTCCATCACTCCCACTGAGGCACGGTAGTTGGCCGTCTCCGAACCGCCTCCGAAGGCGATGTGCTGGTTGTAGACGAAGCCTGTGCGCTCTATACTCTTGTTGAAGTCGGTGTCGGCACCCTTGTCGATGTAGGGCAGACCTAAGGCTGTGTTTGCCTGCCGGAACTGACTGGCATTGAGCATGTGCAGCCGCTTGTAGACCGACTCCACGCTGATGGAGCCGTCGTAGGAGATGTGGAACGGCTGGCTGCGGCCTTTCTTCGTGGCCACCTCGATGACGCCGGAGGCACCGCGGCTGCCATACTGGGCCGTCTCGGAGGCATCTTTCAGAATGGTGAAGCTCTCGATCTCCGCAGGGTAGACCGTGGAGAGGACTGCCAGGTCGGCGGCTACGCCGTCGATGATCACCAGGGGGTCGTTGCCGCCCGTCAGCGAGGTGGTACCCCGGACGCGGACTGCCGACACCATCGCCTCCTGATTGCCGCCGGTCGTCACCTGGACACCGGCCGCCTGACCACTCAGCGCATCGAGCGACGAAATGACCATACCCTTGTTCATGCGGTCCTGAGTCACCTTGTCTACGGCTCCTGACAGCATGTCTATGTTCGTGGCCGAGTAACCGACCTTAAGAGAAGTCATGGTCGAATCCAGGCGGACTGTCTGGGCCGCTGTGGCTAAGGGCACCATTGCCAGCAGGACTAAAGCACTCCTATTCTTCAATGGCATGTCCTATCGTGATATTGTACTTCGACATGAACGAGGCGCCGGGCTGCAGGTGGTTCATCAAAGGCTTGTCCCTGAACTCGCCCTTGAAGCCGCGGGGGTCGCCGATGCCGTACCAGGGCTCGATGCAGACGAAGGGCGCCTGCTTGCCGAAGGGACTCCAGAAGGCGATGACGGGGGTGCGGAACTCAACCGTCACCTCGGGCTCGCCATTGGTACCCAACAGTTCGGCACGGTGCAACTGGCACTTGTGAACCTTGATGGAGTCGTTGCGCCACGTGTTGTCGGAGAACTCCATCAGTCCGTTCTCGGCCTCGACGAAGGGCACCTCGTCCATCTCGTGCGAGCCGTCGCCGTAACTGTGCAGGGCGTCCATCGGCTCCTGGTTGTCCAGGCGGATGCGGCCATACTGGCTTTCCCCTGCCTTCATGCCAGGGATGTTGAAGGCCGGATGACCGCCTATCTGGAAGTGGATCTCACGGGTGTCGGTATTGTGGACGTGCCAGATGACACCGATCTTGTTCCCGTCGAGCACGTAACTGACGCTGAGGGTGAAGTCATAGGGATACACCTTCTTCGTCTCCTCAGACGATTCGAGGGCGAAGGTCACCTTCCTATCGCTCTGGGCAATGAGCGTGAACGTGGCATCACGGGCGAAGCCATGACGGGGCAGGTGATACTCCTGGCCGTCCACACGATAGGTCTCGTCGTTCACGGAACACACGATGGGGAAGAGGATAGGGGAGCGACGGCCCCAGTACTTGGGATCGGCCTGCCACAGATATTCCTTACCATTGGCGTCCTTGATGCTCTGGAGTTCGGCTCCTTTCTCCGAAACGACGACGGAGAGTTGTTCGTTCTTTAGTTCTACCATAGTTGTTATTTTGCTTTATAGATGATGATTGAGAACAAGACAGTTTCCACGAGGATGAGGCCGACGGTTGCCAAGATGGGAATGGCAGACGGTGAACTCATGCCTAGCATGGTATAGGCCAAAGCCAGAGGTATCAACAGGAATGTGATGCCTGTCACCCTAAGTAGCCGGATGGCAAGTTCCACCTGACGGATGTTCCTGATTTCAAAGGGCATATTGATGTGTCGTGGGAAATAGGCGCATACCATACAGACGACGGCTCCTATTGTCAGGAGTACACAGGGAATGGTGACTCCCGCAGGCGAACCGTATGCATTCGGCTTGCCAGAGGCATCGAAATGGGTGGGCACGACCTCTGGTGCACGATGGACCATCCAGATGATGATGCCCCAGACGATGATGGCCACGACAGCAAAGGTAATCTCGAAGACCGTTGCCTCCGTGGTGCGATGCACCTTGACCGTCTTCAGATCAAAACTATTCTTCTGTTCCATTGTCTTCTTTGTTTTGCGGTTGTTTTTTCTTTTTGGGCAGACGCTTGGCCTTGCGCAGGGCTTCGGTGATGATCCACTGCAACTGGCCGTTGGTACTGCGGAACTCGTCCGCAGCCCAGGCCTCAATGGCGTTCATCGTCTCAGCATCGACGCGGAGGATGAAACTCTTGTTCTTCTTCTCTGGCGCAGCCATTATGTTCTTCTGTTCTTATGTATGAAAACCTGTCCTTCCGTCTAATGGTTCAGCGTGCCCGTGTTCACGACAGGCTGGGCGCTCTCGTCGCCGCAGAGCACCACGAGCAGATTGCTGACCATCGCCGCCTTCTTGTCGTCGTCGAGTTCCACGATCTGCTCGTTCGAGAGTTTGTCGAGCGCCATCTTTACCATCGACACGGCGCCCTCCACGATCTTCTCGCGGGCCGTGATGATGGCCGAGGCCTGCTGGCGGCGCAGCATCACGGCAGCGATCTCCGGGGCATAGGCCAGGTAGTTGATGCGGGCCTCTACCACCTCGATGCCTGCCAGCGCCAGGCGCTCGTCGAGTTTCTGCTCCAGTTGCTCGTTGATCTCGTCGGCGCTCGAGCGCAGCGTGGGCTCGCCAGGCTTCGTGTCCTCGTCGTCATAGGCATACTGGCCGGCCACCTGACGGAGGGCGGCGTCGCTCTGCACACGCACGAAGTTCTCCAGTGCGTTCATCAGCCCCTTGGTGTCTGAGCCGATCGCGTTCGGGTTGGCGGCCATCGTCTGCGAGTCCACCTCGAACAGGGCCTTGTACGTGTCCTTCAGTTTCCACACGAGCACCAGCCCGATCATTACGGGGTTGCCCGTCTTGTCGTTCACCTTGATGGGCTCCGCGTCGAGGTTGCGGGCACGCAGCGACACCTTCTTCGTGGTGTAGAACGGGCAGATCCAGAAGAATCCCGTCTGTGAGAACGTGCCGCTGTACTTGCCGAACCACGTGGTCACCTTCGCCTCGTTGGGCTCCAGCATCATCAGTCCGCACCACATGATGATGGCTATGATGAGCAGCAGAATGCTTCCGCCCAGCATCCAGCCTCCCACGCTGCCATCGCTGGCATCAAGGAGGATGATGCTGCGGATGATGCCTATGATGGCGATGACTGTCACGATAAAGTTGACGAACAGCATCAGAAAGCCGTTCATCACGATCCCTTTGAATGTGTACTCCTGATTCTCCATAATGATTAAGTTTTAGAATGATATCAATTTGATAGCGCAAAGATATGAAAAGATTTTGAACTGACCATGGAATCCCCCAAAGATTTAACATGTTTTAATGAACGGACGGCCGTGTGCCTGATGTATGTCTCTCTGAGAAAGGTGGCTGCAAACTCTGAGAAAGGTGGCTGCAAACTCTGAGAAAGGTGGCTGGTTTCTCTGAGAAAGGTGGCTGGTTTCTTCGGGCTGGTCCGCCTGGTCGCTCTTGCCAATACAAAGGTATCGCTTTCCTGAGGCGCGTTTCCCGTTCCGGTCGCTTTAGGCCTAATAAGGCGGATCAGGCACGATAGGTTAATAACTAAACACTTTCTCAGGATCCGACACAGATACACAGATGTAACAGATATGTGTATGGAGTCTACGCGTACCGCATAGGCGCGCGCGGTACGCGAGGAGTCTTATGAATCATCTGTGTTATCTGTGATCTGTGTCTGGCCGTGGCCTTCTGCTAAATTGTAATGCAAAGATAGGAAATTTTTCGTTACTTTCCAAACATTTTGCTGACTTTTTTCGATTATACACTGTTTTTTAT
>CAMNPN010000014.1 GCA_946548085.1 uncultured Prevotella sp.
GACTTAGAGCACGTAAAAGGTAGGAAAAGAGCGTATGGAGGCCTTGATTTCTAACTTTTCGGGGCAATTTGTTTCAGTTTTTATCTCAACGGGCTTATAATCTCGGAAATTTTATCTAAATTTGCACCCGAAATGCTATAACTACAATAACGCTGTAATCTTATTTAAAATTAATAACGCTATAATCTTAATTAAAATAAAAATTCAAAACAAATGAAAAGAGAATTATCGGGAGGGATAACCTCTAGAAAAAGATTTGCAGGGAAATTAGATTTCTCTGCAAAACAAGTTTCCACAACATTATTGTTGTTGCTCTTTGGCTTGCTCATGCCACAAGGTCTGAAAGCTCAAAGTGTTGATGGGCTTACAGCAAATGAGACTTACGACTTTCAGTCTTATGTCAATCAAGGACTATCAATTGAGTATGGGGATGATTATACAGGTTTTAGTGAAAACGGCCCCAAGTATATGAAACTTAGTGACGGCTCCGATTTGAATGGCCGATTTGCAACACCTTCCAAAAATGGAAGGCACTGGTTTTTGAGGAACAAGAATCCTTATGGCCTTTGGGGCTATTCTAATTTGGCTATCTGCGGTATGTGGAATGGCGACAGAGTGAGAATAACTGTTGCACAAGGTTCCATCAAGTTTGTTGAAGCAAATTCTGCCAAGATGAATGGAAGTCTTGTAACTGAGGGACAAGAAGCTACTGGTACTGTTGTTTTTGCGGCTGCTAAAGACGGAGATGTTATTATATCAACTAATGGTTCTTCCAGTAACTATACTGTTATCACTAAAGTAGAATTCTTCTATTCTGGTAACGGTCACTCCGGCGACTGGAAGGTTTCGTTTAATTCTTCTTCCATCAATTTGGAAGGTGGACAAACCTACAGCACCAATGCCAGTGTAACTCCATCATGGGTAACTCCAACGTTTACATCCAGCAATGATCGTGTTGCTACTGTTGACGAGAATGGAGTTGTTACAGCACATAGAATTGGTACTGCTACTATTACTGCTAAAATGGATGTCGGTCCTGAAGGAAACCAATATTCTCATCATTCAACAGCCGAGATGACTGTCAATGTGACCAGCAGTGAGCCTGTTGATCCTACATATAGTTATGATCCTGCTATTGAGATTTATGATCTTTCTGGACAGAATGGTACGACATTCGGTACTTCCAGTGCAGGTTTCCAAATGGGTGACGCTACCGCCAATTATCTGACAAACCTTAATTCAGGACTATCCTTAAATAACAGAATAGCTGTTACTGGTAGTGACTGGACTTTTGAGGGTGGTCTTAAGAACAACACGAGTTCGACTGTGCTCAATTTATCTATCACTAATTTATTGGCAGATGATCGTGTTCGTATTACTTATGAAAATGGTAATAGTTACTATGGTGATAACCAATTGAATTTTGGTAGTGATGCAACAAACGGTTCTTCTGTGTTGAACAGTAAAGCGTTTAAGGATATAACGAACGATGGAGAACTTCAGACAGATGAGGGAGAACATCAAATAACAAGAGACGAGGCTGTAGACAAAGGTGTCTTCTATACGATGACAGAAGACGGTCACCTTGACCTCATTGTTTTCCCTAGAGTAAAGATCACCAAGATTGAAATCTACAGCGATCACGCGGCTCAGATGCTCGACCGTTTCGACGCTTCAAAAGGCTATACTGCCTATTTCTCTAAGACTGGTCAGCTGATAGATAAGGAGCACAACCTTGGCGGTTTGGAAATACATGTTGGCAACGAAGACAATACGCAACACGCCATTGTGGTAAGCTCTGATGAAGGTCCTGTCTCATTCGTTTACGACCAGGCTCACTATAAGATGGCAAGACATGCCACATACGGCAGTTTTAATGTAACAAGCGAACTACCCGTAACAGGAACATTCTATAAGTTTATCGCAGAAACCAATGGAAAGATGACTTTGAGAATGAAAGCTCATAGTGTGCGCTATTCAAAATATGATAGTCAAGATGCCACAAAAGACGGAGGCGAAACGCAGGTGAGCTCAGCGTGTCCATATTATGTGATGGTTAAAAACGGAGACACACCGCAGCAAGTTAGATATCAAAACAAAAATAACGGCGCTACAGTTACTTTCAGCAATATTGATGTAGAAGCAGGAAAAACCTATTATTTATATGGTTGGTGGAACGGAAGCGACTTAAGTGCCGATTGCGGCGTAGCTGAGCTTATCGACGTTTCTTTCATGCCCAACAATATGGTTTATCCGCTTGCCAAGTATGTGGAAAGCGGCACCACAGCAGATATTGAACTGGCACGTGTGTCCACAACCACGACAAGCAGCGACCTCCACATCAAGAAGAAGTCGGCCAACATTTCGTCTTGCGAACCTTACGTTGAAGGCGGAGTGCTGAAGATTCGCAACATTCAGTTCGTCAGCGGTCAGAATCCTGGCGGCACTATCCTGATTAAGGTGGGCAACCCGAGCGACGATGCTGCACCGGTGTTTGCTTATACCATTGCCTACGATGCTAACTGGCAGCCAACAGGTTGGGATGACGCCAGCCGCAGCAAAGGCCACATCTGGGACTTCTCCACCAACCCGCTGAAGGGCCTGAAGTGGAGCAATACCAGCGGCGAGGCCGACCCTGTGGACTTCGGAACGGCAGCAGGTCCAGGTTTGCTCTACGACGAGATGCACGAGAAACTGCCCGACGAAACAACTCACTCCGACTGGACGCTTAAATATGTAACGGAAAAGGGAGATACGAAGCGCGACCCGATGTATCTGAACAAGTACCCCATGGAGGGCGACAATGCCGATATGATGTGGGACACCGAGGGACTGATTTTCAACACTGCTGCTAACCAGAGCTGTATCAACAATGAGTTCGGTGCTGTTGTCAACCATTCTAGTTCTACGGATGGAGGAACAACTACAGATCCCGACCGCTATGTGGGTGTCCGCAATGGAGGTTCGTTTACCATCCCCCTGTTGCAGCCCGGCGACCGTGTGATTATCTATATGGGCAGTGCAGACGCACACACCAGTTCCTTCAACATCACCGGTGCACTGGATGCCATCGGGCAGACCATTGAATCGACGGATGAATACAGAGCCGGCGGCTCACTTTGGTCGGATATGGGTGGTAAATGTCAGTATCGCGGTGCTTACCAGTTTATTTCCACTGGCGGCGACATGACGTTCACTTTGACTAAAGGCGAACTGGTCAAGCTCTATTCTATCCAGATTTATAGAGGTGCCAAGAGTGGTTCCACTGACTGTTCGAAAACAAATTGGAATACGACTTACAACGGCGTGGAATACATTCCTGCTTATCAGGTCAACAACGACTGGCGCTCGGTAACACCCGCTGCCTGCTACGTTCAGATTCACTATCGCGGAAAAGGTGAGCGACTGCGCACTCCGACTGTGGTCTATAAGAGCGGAAACATCAACACGGATGCCGGCCATCTGTTCTATGCCGAGATTGGTGAGGACAATGCTCCTTTCATCTTCTTTAAGTCAGAGAAGGAGCAGTATGGTATGTTCAGAATGCGTGTCGACGACATGGAGTCGAACGGCAAGTTTGTAGCCGACTATGCGCTGCAGAATATGACCGTGGGCTATCTTGAGAAAAAGGACTATCCCTACACATGGGACTTCACCGACCTGCAGGGCTATGCCAACACCGCTAACCGCATCCAGGCCGAACGCACGAAAATAAGTAAATACGGAAGTGAAGAAGTAATAACAGGGGTGAGTCCGAAAACTAAGGACGGATCCAACTATATCGAGTTTATGAACAACTCCACAGGAGAGGGTGTGAAAACCGTAGAGCAATGGAAGTATTATGAAGCCGGCGGCAATATTCCTGCCGGATACGGTCTGCAAGTAAGAAACGAGCCTTACAGCGGTGGCCTGATGTGGGACAGCAACCAGCTCTATGCCGGCAACGAGCCCTTCGGCGAGTCGTTCGGTCTGAGCATGGAAGCACCCGGAGCTAACGAAAAATACAATGGCGGTCTTCGCATCACCGAAGAAGGTCTCTGCCTGACAGGTGGAAACTGGAAGATTATGATTCCTGAGGTAGGTACTACTAATGCTGTCTATGTCAGGGCCACACCGATAGGCGTTGTTACTGCTGTTACTGCTGGTGTTGGTGCTGCAAATACTCCATTCACCTACGTAGGAACTGCTACTAACGCTGACGGCACAAATGATAAAATCTATGCCGTGAAGGGTACTGGCGCAGATATGGCGCTATTCTTCAACAACCTGATCATCAAGAAGATTGCCATTTCTGATGATCCGAAGACGGTGAATAAGAAGGGGTATGCTTCTGAGAGCCGTGGCCGTGTCATCGACCACTCGCTGACATCCTTCTTCACCGGAAAGAACATCAAGGCATACACGGCACAGAACTACAATGAGAGTGCCAGTACAATCTCTCTTGTCGAAGTTGAAAAACCGATGCCTGCTGCAACAGATAATGGACAAACAGTTGGTAGTGTGCTTTATAACAATGACTATTATAAAGATAAAGATGGCAACGAACATGGAGAGGTCGCTATCCTTGACGGCGGATTCCACCTCTTCGTTCCTGACATGCACGACTATACTGGCAATCCTAATGATATTGAGCACATGAAGACTGGTGAACTTGAGAACACAAGTGGCAACCTCATGCTGTCCTACAACGCTGGTGCAACAAGTAATGCTACCATCCCACAGAAGATTGGCGGTTCTGTCGTCTATGTCCTCAGTTACCAGTATTATGACCACGACAAGGATGGTCAAACTCTGAATGAGGCACAAGAAGAAGCATTCTATCGGGTTAACAGCAAAGGCGCAACCATCAAGCCGAACTCTGCCTACATCACCTTCTCAAGCACTTCTCAAGCAAAGGTGAGCTTCGCCTTCGGAGACTTCATCGAGGAATACGGCATCGCTACGCCAATTGAAGAGGTGGTGAATATGGGAACTGATAACGACAACGATGTCTACTACACCATGAGCGGTACGAGAATCAGCCGTCCTACCCAGAGTGGACTCTACATCAAGAACGGTAAGAAAGTGTATGTGAAGTAATCAATAACAGGAAAAAAGAAAGGATTTACAACAATGAAAAAAGAATATGTAGCGCCTGTTACGGAGAACGTAAACGTAAAACTCTTCGGGTCTGTACTCGGGGGCATCTATGTGGTTGGTGGTAGTCCTACTACACCCATCGCCGACGGTAAGGAGAACGATATCCTGTGGGGCGACGACGATTCCACCTCGGGCGACCTGTGGGACGACGAGGAGAATGTCGAGGAGTATTGACACGCAGTTAGTAGTCAAGTCGTGTTATGAATATGTAGCAGATAACGATGAGTTATCAAGCCATGGTCAGGAGATGGGGAGACGCGTTCTC
>CAMNPN010000015.1 GCA_946548085.1 uncultured Prevotella sp.
TTCGTACCTTTGCAGCCGAATCAGTGTCTTGGTCACAGATACTGCTGGATATCAGCGTTGAAGATGAAGCACGATCACCATATTGTTTCCGTGAGTCGCCACCTTATTATATATGGGGGTGACCCCCTCCTTTGCGCCCAGCCCTCATGACCTCCGAAGCTCTACTCATCGACAGACGAAACGAGGTCCGGTGGTACCCCATGCGGGTCACCTATGGCCGTGAGGAGACCATCCGCCAGTGTCTGCTGTCAGATGCCGTGGAGAACTTCCTCCCCATGCGCCACGAGGTCTTTGCCGACGAACGGGGCCATGTGCGCCACCGCCACATCCCCGCCGTGCGCAACCTCATCTTCCTCCATGCCTCCCAGCAGCGCATCACCGAGATGAAGATGTTCCAGCGCCAGTACCAGCCCCTGCGCTACATGACCGACCTCCTGCACCACAACATCCTCACCGTCCCCGACAAGCAGATGACCGACTTCATCCGGGTCGCCTCTGCCCCCGACGACAGTGTCTCTGTCATGGCGTGGAACGATGACTTCTTCGGAAAGCCCGGCACGAAGGTGCGCATCACCGATGGCGATTTCAAGGGCGTCGAGGGCGTCATTCGTCGCATCAAGCAGAACAAGCGCGTCGTCGTCGAGCTCCAGGGCATCGCTGTCGCCGCCATTGCCTTCATACCCCCCGCCTTCCTCGAGCCCATCGAATAGTCCAAACACCTTATTGACGGATTAGTCGAATTCCTCAGGAGACAAGCGAAATGTTCACAGGAGCACAAGTAAGCGTCAGAAAATATTTGCATATAATTATAAACGAAGTTAAATTGGAAATGAGTGATTCAGTAAATCAGTTAGAGAATATGGAAGAGCAGGAGTCCGCCATCGATTTTGGCAAACTCCTTAAGGATCTGTTAAAGCATAAGAAACTGTATTATAAGGTTCTTGGCATCACTTTCGTGGCAGCCTGTGTCATAGCCCTTTCATTACCCAATTATTTTAAGTGTACGGTCACCCTCAGTCCAGAGATGTCGGGCTCTAAAAGCTCAGGCAGCCTGGCAGCCTTAGCCAGCAGTTTCGGCGTTAATCTTTCGGGTGGCCTTGGCAATAGCACCGAGGCCCTGTTCCCCACACTCTATCCTGATCTGATGAACTCCACAGAGTTTAAGTCGGGACTTTTCACGATTCCCGTCACCATCGAGGGCGATAAGGACAAAGGTGAGCCCGACCGTACGATGACCTATTATGACTATCTCAAGGACGAGTGGAAGAGCCCCTGGTGGAGCGCTGCCCTCAAGAGTGCCATGAAATGGCTGGTGGGCCTCTTTAAGGAAAAAAAGGAAGAGTCGAAAGGAATTGATCCTTTCCGCCTCAGTAAGGAGCAGGCAGCGATAGTGGAGGCCATCGATAAGAATATAGTTTGCGATGTCGACAAAAAGACCATGGTCATCAGCATAGATGTCACTGCGCAAGACCCGGTCATCTGTGCCACCATGGCCGACTCTGTGAAGACGCGCCTGCAGCGAGCCATTACTGACTACCGCACCAGCAAGGCCCGTGTCGATTTAGAGTATAACAAGAAGATGGTGGCAGAGGCCAAAGAGCGTTATGATAAGGCCACCAATGCCTATGTCCGTTTTGCCGACGGCAACCAGAAAGTATTCTTGCAAAATTACCGTCAGAAGCTGTCCAAGTTAGAAGACGAGATGCAGTTTCAGCGCACCATCTACCAGCAACTGTCTGGCCAGGTGCAGCAGGCCGAGATGCGTGTGCAGGAGGCCACTCCGGCTTTTACAACCCTCCAAAACGCCACGGTACCTGTCGAAAAGGCAGGCCCTAAGCGTACGAAGATAGTATCGGTGTTCCTCTTCCTGGCATTCCTCGCCACCTCTGCTTGGATCCTTTATAAAGAAGACGACCTGAAACCTCTCCTCGGCCTATAGGCCTGTGATCACCAAGCAATGTGCGGTAAACCGATCAAGAGACAATAATCCCATGGACATTCAACTGATTAACGAACATCTGCTGTCTGACCTCCATCAAGGTGCAAAGAAGAACAAGCGCAAGCGGATGAACTTCGACCTGCGCAATTCGTCAGACGACACCTCCCAGCGCATGCTCAACGCCCTGGAGGTAGGCACGCACGTGCCCATCCACCGCCACCTGAAGACCTCAGAGACCGTCGTCTGCATGAAGGGTTGCCTCGACTGGGTGTTCTACGAAGAACTGCCGAACATGATCGAGGGAGGACCTATCCACGATGGTGAGAATGCCATCGACGAGACCGCCTTCAAGGAGGTGTCCCGTTTCCGGGTATGTCCCCGCGAGGGACAGTTCGGCATCCAGGTGCCTCTGGGTGTCTGGCACTCCATAGAGGTCTATGAGCCCAGTACCATCCTGGAAACGAAAGACGGACCTTATCAGCAGATGAAAGAAAACGAAAAATGTATTTGTAAAAATAAAATGACTGAAAAGAAAACAATCCATCTCTGTCTGGCGCACACGACTGACACCGGAGAGGAGATGAAATTTATCAATCGGGCCTTTGATGAACGATGGGTGGCTCCCCTCGGCCCCAATGTAGACGGGTTCGAGGAGGATCTGAAGCATTTCATCGCCGAGCATGGCGACAATCCCACCTTGAAGGAGAAGGAGGTGGTGGCTCTGGCAAGTGGCACCGCTGCTGTACACCTCGGCCTGATTGCCCTGGGCGTAGGTCCGGGCGACGAGGTGTTGGCACAGAGCTTCACGTTCTGTGCCTCGATGAACCCTATCTGTTATCTGGGTGCGACACCCATTATTATCGACTCCGAGGCCGACACCTGGAACATGGATCCGGCGCTGCTCGAAGAGGCTATCAAAGATCGTATCGCGAAGACCGGCCGTAAGCCCAAGGCCATCGTCACCGTCTACCTCTATGGCATGCCTGCCAAACTCGCGGAGATCATGGAGATAGCCAGGAAATACGACATCCCCGTACTCGAGGATGCTGCCGAGGCCTTCGGATCGGAATACAAGGGTCAGATGGTCGGCACGTTCAGCGACTATGGTGTGTTGTCGTTCAATGGTAATAAGATGATCACCACCTCGGGGGGTGGCGCCCTGATCTGCCCCGACAAGGAGGCGAAGGAGCGGGTGAAGTGGTATGCCATGCAGGCCCGCGAGGCCTATCCTTACTATCAGCATGAGTCCATCGGCTACAACTACCGCATGAGTAATATATGCGCCGGCATCGGCCGTGGACAGATGACCCTCGCCCGAACACATATTGCTCACCACCGCCGTATCGCAGAACTCTATGAGGAGGCCTTCCGCGACGTGAAGGGTATCACCTACCATAAGGAGATGACCGGTCTGATGGAGAGCAACTACTGGCTGAGCACCGTCCTTCTCGACGACGACCTGAGAATCAAGAACGAGGAACAGGCCTACCAGAAACCTATCGAGACTGCCGTCGGCGGGGCTGCCGGCGTGGTGCACAAGGGTGGTCCGCTGCATACCGACTGTGAGCCGAACACGAATGTCGAGGCCCTGCGCCTCGCCCTGCAGGCGGAGCAGATAGAGAGCCGTCCGCTATGGAAACCCATGCACAAGCAGCCGGTCTATCATAACGCCCCGGCCTATGTCAACGGCGTCAGCGAGCATATCTTCCGTCGCGGCCTCTGCCTGCCCTCTGGGCCGATGGTTTCCGAAGCCGACATCCGGCGCATTGTCGACGCCGTCAAGGCGAGCATTGTTTAGGGCTTTGGCTCTTAAAACTATTATCGTGGTTTTTAAATTATCAGAGATTTCTGTGTGACATCTATATGAATCCATTCAACAAGCTTTTCACCTGGTATTTCAACAGGAATGCCCTGCCGTTCTGGTGTATCTTTATCCTCGATGGTGTCATCCTGTTCCTTTCGGGGCTTATTAGCCATGCCGTGTTCAACTATGGCACCCTCATCGACGACCGATTCGGACAGTTGTTGAATACCATCATGCTCTTCGTCGTGCTGAGTTTCATCGGCACCCGAGTGTTCTACACTTATGCCGGCATCCTGCGCTATTCCTCGTTCGTCGACCTGCAGCGCGTGGGCTATGCTAATGCCCTCTCGGCAGGCATTGTACTGACGGTACATTACTGGCTGTCGAACTATTCCGAGGATATCTTCCGGCATATGAGTGCCCGTGAGATTGTCACGATGTTCCTGTTGGCCACATTGGCACAGTGGGCTGTGCGCATCGTGGTGAAGAACGTGTTCGATGTGCTCACCAGCTCCAAGCGTTCCATCCGCGTGCTCATCTACGGTGCCATGTCTGGAGGGGTGGGCATTGCGAAGAACATCCGCAGTCAGAAGCCTGCCCGCTACCGTGTGAAAGGTTTTATCACCCACGACGGTCGCTACCGTCACAACCGCCTGCTGGGTGAGAAGGTTTATTCCATGGACGACGACCTGTCGGAGGTCATCCAGGAGAACCATATCGAGGGTATTGTTGTGTCACCTTATCGCACCAATGAGTTCCGCAACCAGCAGGAGTTACAGGACATCCTCATCGAGAACGGCGTGAAGATATTCATGGCTCAGAATGCTCAGGAGTGGGTTAACATCGAGACAACCGAATATGCCGACAAGCCCGAGGAGGCCCCCGAACTGAAGGATGTGAGCCTGAAGGAGGTGAGCGTCGAGGACCTTCTGCCCAGGGCTGAGATACGTGTCGACATGGAGTCGGTGCGTCAGGAGCTTAAGGGCAAGCGTGTGCTCATCACTGGCGCTGCCGGCAGCATCGGCTCTGAGTTGGTACGACAGGTCGCTGGCTATAAGCCCGCCATCATGATCCTCATCGACCAGGCCGAGACCCCCGAGCACGACGTGCGGCTGATGATGGCGAAGGAGTTCCCTGAGGTACGTTCCGAGACCATCGTCACCTCCATCTGCAAGAAAGAGCGCATGGAGCGCATCTTCGCCGACTACATGCCCGACTATGTGTTCCATGCAGCTGCCTATAAGCACGTGCCGATGATGGAGAACAACCCCACTGAGGCGGTGCAGAATAATATAGAAGGTACGAAGACCGTGGCCGACCTGGCGGTGAAGTACGGCGCGAAGAAATTCGTCATGGTGTCTACCGACAAGGCGGTGAACCCCACCAACGTCATGGGCTGTTCGAAGCGTATTTGTGAGATCTACGTCCAGGCACTGAACAAGGTGTCGAAGACACAGTTCGTCACCACCCGCTTTGGCAATGTGCTCGGCTCTAACGGCAGCGTCATCCCCTTGTTTAAGGAGCAGATCAAGAGCGGAGGACCGGTCACCGTCACCCATCCCAACATCATCCGTTACTTCATGCTCATCCCCGAGGCCTGTAAGCTCGTGCTCGAGGCAGGCACCAAGGGCAAGGGAGGTGAGATCTTCGTCTTCGACATGGGCAAGCCGGTGAAGATCGCCGACCTGGCCAAGCGCATGATAAAACTCTCCGGCGCCAAGAACATCCGTATTCAATATACGGGCCTCAGAGCCGGAGAGAAACTGTACGAGGAGATGCTCAACGAGCAGGAGAACACCAAACCCTCGTTCCATGAGAAAATTCGTATCGCCCAGGTCAGGGAGTACGACTATAAGCAGGTGTCGCGAGATATCGACGACCTCATCGCCCTCTCATCTCAGTTCGACGACCTCGCCACAGTGAAGAAGATGAAGGAGATCGTCCCAGAGTACAAGTCGAACAACTCCATCTACGAGGAGCTCGACCGCTAACCCCTCCTCTCTGGCTGTAGCAAGGCGTAGTACTCACTCGCTACAAAGCAGGGACAGTCCTTCGTGACGTGGGGCAGCTCGCAGTGGCCGATTAAAATCAGATGACCAACCAATTCGTTTCAGGAGCCATGGCAGCCGCCCGTGAGCTGTCGATGGTGACACTGGCCAAGGCCGACAGGGCCTTTCCCCGCCAGCGTCGTCAGATGGAGAAGGAGTTTCATCTCAGGAATGGGATCTTCTCCAGAGTATAAAACAACTGTTTCGAGGATTCCGACATTCTCAGTCTTCCGAACCTCCTCACCATCCAGCGCGCAGTCATCGCGCACTACCGGCAAGATCCCGAACGGCAGGAGGAACTGAAAAAGCTGTTCCCTCTGCTTTTCAAAAAAGCCCTGACCGCCCAGAACGATGAATACAATACTATGTCATGAGTAATCCAATCAAATCGGACTGACGTGATGGAACAACAAGAAAAAGTTGACATGATAGTTCAGTTATAAAAAAGAATCACTATGACCACATACATAAAAATAAGAAATGTAGGCCCAATAAAGGATATCGAAATAACTTTGAATAAAGTAAATGTCTTTATGGGACCTCAGAGCTGTGGTAAAAGCACCATTGCCAAAATTGTTAGTTATTGCTCTTGGTTTGAAAAGAATGCGATATTAAAAGGAAAGTCGAAAAAAGAATTTTACCCAGATTTGGTTCAATTCCACAATTTTGAAGAGAATTATTTCTGCGAGACATCATATATTGAGTACAAAACAGAATGGTCACATTATGTTTTTCAAAAGGGAAATCTTACTGCTGAAACACAGATAGGAATAGGGAAGCCCACTTTTAGGAATAAGAAAATTGAGTATATTCCAGCTGAGCGTAATTTCGTTTCAGTTCCAGGATTTGGCAATTATAACGAGTCAAGAGATAATATCAAGGCTTTTCTCGATGATTGGTTTATGTATAAACAGGAGTTAACCAATCAAAAGCAGTTCGTAATGCCAATAGCAGCTTTACCAGGGTCATATTTTTATACAAAAGAAAACAACCAAGATAACATACTTCTTGGAAATGGTAAGTCAATCAGCTTACGACATTCATCAAGTGGCCTCATGTCAGTAACACCTTTGCTGATAGTCTTCAATCATGTTGTTGAAAAATTGTACATGAAGTCACGTGGGTTGAGTCCGTTTGAGATAGTACACATCAATACCATGATTGACAATATTCAAATTGAAGAACCCCTAAAAGAACAATTACGTACCCTAGTGTCCTCTATCAATAGTCTATCTCCTAATATATCTGCTGAAAAAAGAGACGAAATACAAAAACGGTTGATAGAGGTCTTGAATATTTCAACAGACTATGCTTTCTCTGAAGTAATTATAGAAGAGCCAGAATTAAATCTTTTCCCTGAGACTCAAGCCCAATTGTTGAGTTATTTGTTACAGAAAATAAATAATCCTGCATATCAGCATAGGTTGATATTAACCACACATAGTCCTTATATACTATATGCACTTAACAATTGCATTCTGGCCAGCGAGGTAAAAGATAAAGTAGATGCAGAAATGCAGTCCGACATAGCTTTATATTCGCAGGCAGGCATTAAACCATCCGAGGTTTCCATCTGGGAAATAAAAGATGGTTATATAGAAGGTCGTACAGGTAGAAACAGTACCATTCAAGATGAAAACGGTTTTATCCGAAAGAACTATTTTAATCATATCATGAAGGGTATTATGGTTGATTTCAGCAATATGCTTCAATATCGGGAAAGTTATGAATAGATTCACTGTAAGGCAGCAATTCACATGCGATGTATATATCACTGACTATACCCAATATCGGAATGAGTGTTTAAAGGCAGGAATAACCAATGAAGAACTAAATAACAGGGCAATTCCGCAAGGTGTTGATATTACGAACTCACCATCCTCTACCTTAGATTCATTTCATGTTGTTAACAAACATCATGTTTCTATAAGTGCTATAAACTTCGAGCACAATATGCAGTTTTTTCGTGATGCCAATGGACACGACTTGTCACAATGCGAGTGTCTAAGTTATGCAGATGGAGCAACAAGTAAAGGGTGGCTGATGTTTCATGAACTGAAATACTGTAAGTCTAACAATATACAAACCCAATTTGATGCAGCAGTAGGACAGATTGAGAAAACTTACATTCATCTAAGAGATGATTTTCAGGACAGTCCGATCCTCACGGATAGCCAATACCGTTATTACTGGGTTATTTCCATTCCAGAACATTCAGAAGAATCGCCATTCGACGGCTTTGACTATGACTCAAATAGGGTGCTGGAAATGAATAAAAAGTATAATTGTACAATTTTTGGGGTCAACAAAGTTGAAGTGTTGAATACGGGCTTTGTAAGAGCTGTAAAATAATAAGATGTAGCTCATCGCTTCTCTCTCTGCGCCAGCCTATAGACAACCATCCAAGACCTTTGATGGTCTTAGGATACCTTAATGTTTGAGCGACAGGAGGAGCGGTTAAGCCTCTCACCATGTGGGGATGAGGTTTGGAGAGGGGAGGTACCCTCCTTAGGCAAGGAGGGGCGGGTGGTTGTGAAAAAGATCTTTTTTCTTATTTAAGTCGATATATCCGTGATTAACTTCATGGGCAAGTTTGAGTGTTAAATACATCGTTGCAGAAAAACGGCATAATCTTTGCATATATGGAATAAAATGCTTATTTTTGTAACAAAAGAAAAACGATAATAAAATATCACGATATGTGTACATTTTCCGAATCAAGCAGAGTAAGATTAGGCAATGCAGTGATGTACATCGCAGCCCGTGCCAAGTACCCGTACAAGACGGAGGTGCTTAAGCTGCTGTACCTGATGGAAGAGCGGATGGTACAAAAGTATCATGTGCCGATGCTTTCCATACCTTATTCTGTATGGCGGCTTGGTCCAGTGTCGGTGGATGTTTTTGAGGAACTTTCCGATGGTCCGGTGTTGTTGGCAGACTTTGTGACGCTGCAGTTTAATGGACAGGGTATTATGGTGAAGCCCAGTCGCGAGTTCGATGAAGAAGAGTTCTCTGATGCTGAACTTGAGGTGATGTCCGAGGTGATGGAGAAGTACGGTGATATGAACTCCGAGCAGCTCATTGAACTGACCCACCGTGAAGGCTCCCTATGGCGCGAGACCGCCAAGGAGCACGGTCTGTTGGAGGACTTTGACCAGAAGCGTGCTAACAGCTCAACTGTGGTGATTGATATGGGACGTCAGCTATGTCCAGATGACCGTGCGTATTACAACGAGACTTTGGAGAACCGCCAGGTGGCCAATAAAATGAGGAGCTAAGCTTATGTACCATACAGGAGAGTTGATAAAATTCTCACCTTTTGTATTCAAAAACGGCAATCAGCCCAAGCCCAAATACTGCATTGTCCTTGGCCAGATTAACGACAAAGTAATGATGGCCAACCTGCCCACATCCAAAGACCATGTTCCTTTAGACGTAATGGTGGAGCATGGTTGTGTTGATATTCCGGAGCGAGGAGTCAATGCCTTCGTGTTCAATCCAAGCGATCAAGTCACCTCGTCATTCCGTTTCCCCCGTCCAACCTTTGTCTATGGCGAGCAGGTGGATGAATATGAGCAGAAGTATTTGGACGAGATGGGTGGAATGGTTGAGCGGTTAGGCCAAATAGAACCATCCCTGTTTCAGGCCATCAAAGCTTGTTTGAAGAAAGCCAGATTGCTAAAAAGAAAATACAGAAAACTTCTGTAGTGTAAATGCCTCGACAGTCACAAAAGCCCTCAAGGAGGCCGGTGAAACCGACTACTGGCTTGACGTGATTCATTCTGCTGGTTATTTTAGTGACGAAGAATACACCTCTCTTGATTCCGACAACAAAGAACTACTTCGAATGTTAGCATCAATAGTAAAGAATTCAAAGAAAGAAGATTAACTTTTAACTTTTAATTTTTAACTTTTAACTGAAAGGTTCTTCCATCAGCCATCATACATCTTCTGACTGCAAGCCTGACGGAACCATGTACCATGGTTTCTCGCTGAAGGTGGCGATACCATCTAAGCGTGCTCTTCTGGAGTGTATCACCCCGGAGATGTTCACCAAAGGCCGCTTGCTGGCCAACAAGTGCCAGAAGATGTACATGGAACTTCACAACAATCCTCCCTTCCCAGCGTGAAAGGATGGTTTGGATGAGGTTTGGAACTGGTTTTCTAATGATAGATCAAGTCTAATAAATTATGAGAATTTAAATATCGCTATAATCAAATGAGTAAGATACATATTCTTTGCCTTTCAGACATACACTTTGACAAGAACGAGCCGGAGAATCAGGGATTGGTCGTGACGGAGTTCTTTCGTGACTTACCGAAAGTCGTAGGTAATATTGATAAGGACAACTTATATTGTGTAATCTCTGGAGATTTGGTTTGGGCTGGTCATATTGACAAATCATATGAAGACTTCTCGGATATTTTTATCAAGAAGCTACAGAAATTTGTTTCTCTTGACCACATCATAGTGGTTGCTGGGAATCATGATTTGAATAGGAATATTCTTAAACAAAAGGACTGGAAAAAGAAACAGGACGATTTCGTCAATTCAAAAGAAGATGAAACAACTTACAATGGATTATTAAAGGAGGAAAAGGATTCGCTAATATTGAGGAAATTCCAGTGTTTCAGTAAGTTTGTAAACGAGAAGCTTCTTATACCGAATTTTAATTTGTTCGGTTATGAGGTGAATATTGTCCCTGAGATAAGTCTATATTGCTTGAACACGGCTTTGTTGTCTAATGGTGACCAAGAAGGCTTTCCCAAGGATTTGGGGAATCTGAGGATTGAAACATCAGGCCTTTATAAATGGGCACAAAAGAATGAGGGCAGAACAAAAATCTTAGTAATGCACCACCCAATCTACCATTTGACCGAATATGCTCAGGCTATCATTGATAATAATATTCGAAAATACGTTAATATTGTTGTTACAGGGCATCTGCACCGTCAGGATTTTAAACAATATTTGGGTGTTGAGCGCGATACAGTTAAGTATTGTTCATCGCCACAATTGTTCAGCGACAAAAAAGACCAGAATGGTTACACATTGATGAATTTTAATGAGAGTCACCTTGATTCTATCCAATACCGCAAATGGTCTACAATATATGAAGAATTTGTTGAAGGAGCCGAATTTACTAGGACACCAGATGGTGTGTTGCTTTTTGAGAAGCAGAAAACAGTAGAAGAAGACTTCATAACAAAAGAACTGGCACAAAATCTCCAAAATAGTCTAACTTCTTATAACTATACACCCTCATGGGTAGATAGAATCGTTTCCAACGTTGCTCCAGGTACATCAGTGAAAGAAGAAGATGCTTTTGTCTGGGATCATGTTAACATAATAAATTCAAGTAAGAATATTCAAATAGTAGGAGGGGCGCAGTTCGGATTGACGTGTTTTGCGCACAAATTGGTTCTTGACGCATGGCGTATCAAGAAAGAACACTGGCTTTATATCAATGGCTTCGATTTGCGTATTAATAATGTACAAACAAGTGTAGACAATATTGCTCGAAACCGAAATATAAATGTTGGGGAAATAAAGACTTTGGTAATTGATAATTGGAATAAGACATATGATGACAAGGACAAGATAATGGAAAAAGTAGCCAAGATTCTTCCTCAAGCAAGAATCATACTACTAAACAATGAGGATGATACATTGTTCTTTGCAGGTTTGAATAACCAAAGTTATGAAGAAGAATACCAATTGTTGTATTTAAGAGAATTGTCAAGAAGAAGCATACGCCAGTTGACTCGTGAATTTATTCAAAGGCAGCATTTTGACGATAATACGGATGGTAAAATACTCGAAAAGCTTATTAGACAAATGATGGAGTTGAACGTTCATAGAACACCAGTCAATTGCCTTCAGTTACTTCTCAATTTTCAGCAGAACTTCGATGCTCATCCAATAGATAGAACGAAGATATTGAAATCTCTTATCATGTTCTTCTTCCTTAAACCTGATTCTTATTTCTATACAGATTCTCTAGATGAGACTGACTGCTGTGTAATCATGGGCAAACTATGTGAGATGCTGATGCGTTCATCTAACGGAACTTATTATCAACGCTATTTCACAGAAGATGATTTCAAAAGGTCAACATCTCCATTAGATGGGAAATATTCAGAGAATACAAGGTTGCGGTTACTAAGAGCTATGCAGGATGCGCAAATAATTGTTCCATATCTCAATTATTTTGAATTCAGGTTCAGTTATTGGGTCTATTTCTTTGCAGCCTATCAAATGTATATTGATGCTGATTTCTACAATTACATGGTTGAACATGAAAAATGCATATATATGCCTGACATTGTAGAGTTTTATTCGGGTATTGATCCTAAATGTGATAGATTAGTCGAGAAGATTATAGCAGAGCTGGTAAATCTTAGCAATGATGTAACAACAAATCTTGTTCCTGAACAGAAGGATCCTTATTCATTATTGAAATTCAGACAAAATCCTGAACTAGATACAAAAACTAAAGAGCAGTTAGAAGCTGGTATTAAAGCATCAAAATTGCCAAGCGAGGTGAAAGATGCCATGATGGATTCGCGAGACGATAATGCCAGACCATTTTTTCAGATGATGAATAATGTGCTTGACCAATACAAAGTTAGGAATATGATGAGTCTTGCTAGGTCTGCTTCACGTGCTATGAGGAATGGCCTACACATTGAAGAATCCAATCGTGTCAAGTTATACGAGGCTGTTCAAACATCATGGATGGCTTTACTGAAAGTTCTTCAGCTTTTAACACCAGGACTTGCACGAACTGGATATGGAGGGCTTGGAGGTGCAAGCTTTAGACTCGTTGGTGAATTTCCTGACGATGTGACAAAGAGAATAGTCTGTGTACTTACTTCATTGCCTTTTAATGTTATTGAATGGTATCGTAATGACGTTTTCTCTGAAAAGAGGTTTTCCATTTACAAAAGTTCAATTATTAACAAAGATACACCCAGTATTTGTCGGCATTTGAATGTTCTTTTACTTATTAGATGTAGGCCAAAGGGATGGAATGAATTGGTAGAGAAATATATTGAAGCAGTTGGTAGGAATTCATTTTATATAGCAGATGTTAAGAATATGTTACATTATTGCTATAGGATTGATGAAATGTCACAACCTGACGAAAAGAGGACTTCAAAGTTATTAGTGGCATGCATTGACAAAATGAGAAAGAGATATACAGATCCTAACAAGGATAAATTTTTTGCGACACGAAAAGTTAATGAACAACCAATGTTGCCGAAGAGAGAAGTCTCTCAATGAAGTCCATTCTCTAATTTAAGCATGATCCAACTTAATCCACAATACGAAGCGATATTCAACCCTCGGAACATCGATGAGGATTGCGATAAGATTGCGGACTTGATCAATGATGTTCCGAGGATGCAGATAAAAGAGATTCTGGCGTTAGGCATGTATAAACAAACCGTTACGCTATATCTTCAACTGCTGCAGTCGATGGTGAATCATTTTGTGGATGATGAGCACTTCTGCTATTTCGATGAGATGTACAGTCCAGAGTATTCCTTGCAATGGATATACGAGGACATTATGAAATGTGACATTGACCGGGAATCAAGAATACTTCTTGAAGAGGACCATAAGGAAATCCTTCTTAGCGAATGCTATGAGGATTATGGCTACCCTTCATACATCAGATAATATCACCAAAGATGCCCATCTTTTTGCAGAACTGGCTTGAAAGTTCACGCCCTAACTATTGTCTCATGTTCATCCATGCTTGGATTCCTTTCAATGCGTGGTTCAGAGACGAGTTTTACGATGCGAATGCACGTAATGGCGACCGTGAACTTATTGACCGGCTAAAGACGCATCCGAACAAGATAAAGAACCGCATTGCTGCACTGCTTTTAGGGCAAGATGAAGATGCTCTGCTTTTTAAGTCGCTGCTGTCCAAGCTCAATACAGAATTAAATGCACATGCCATTCACCAGAATGGGCGTAGAGTGGGGCTTAATACGACCTGTATAGCCGACAATGCGAATAATAGCATGAGCATATCCTCACGAGGCTATGACTATAAGTGTGTCTATAATGTCCGGGCACCAAGGGGAACCAACCGTGTGCGCTGCGAAGTCATCTCCCGCCGTACTGGAGTGACAAAGTATCTGGTAGAAATTCTCGAATGGTCATTGCAGGACTTTCATGCCAACCCTGACTTTCAGGGAATGGAAGAGAAACATAGGGTGAAGCTGGAAGAGTGCTTCATGCTGATAAATCCCAAAAAGCCGGAGGAGATAGTAAAGAGTGTCACACCTAATCCCAATGGTTCCTATACACAACCACGCCACTCAATGACAATAGACGCAGGAAAAGGCTTGTTTGTGGTGAATGATGCCGATAAGGTAAGCATGGTCATTATCCAGCTATTATACAATTTGCGCTGTGCCATTTTTCATGGAGAGGTGGAGCCTACATCCACGAACATGGGCATCTATGAGCCAGCATTTCATGTCCTCAATATACTGAACCAAGAACTTATCTGACTATGTCACATATTGCCAATAAGATTCATACAAAAAACAAAACGCTGATGGAGGTGTTTACAGGTCAGCGTTATAAGATAGATGCCTTCCAGCGAGAGTACCGTTGGCAGCGCAAGCAGATGGAAGCACTCCTGAGTGACCTCAGTATCAACTTCTTTAATAGCTATTCTGAGGGGGACACGATGGAGGATGTCGTCGGGTATGACTGCTACTACATGGGGCCGATAGTCCTTTGTGAGGATGGAAATGACAAGTCTGTTGTCGATGGTCAGCAGCGTCTTACGTCTTTCTCGCTTCTGTTCATCTTCCTGCAGCACCTGCAACAGTGGCTGGAGATAGACGAGGAACTTTTTGTCGATTTCAAGCAATATCTCTACATCAGTAAAGGCGGTCGGAGGACGCTAACCCTTAATGTGCCGTCCCGCAATGAGGTGATGAAGGCACTGATGAATGCCAACCAGCTGCATGAGGTGAAACTGGAGTTCGATGGTCAGAACGATGAGTCCATCGACAACATCCTTGGCCGTTATAGCGACATCCTCGCCCTCTTCCCGGCAGAGTTGCGTAAGGCCTCGTTGCTTCCTCTCTTCATCGAGTGGATGCTTAATAATATCACGATTGTTGAGATTATGGCTTACAGCATTGACAATGCCTATAGCATATTTGAGTCAATGAACGACAGGGGACTGAATCTGAACCCCACAGAGATATTAAAGGCGTATCTTCTCTCCAAGATGTCTGATGACGCGAGGAGCGAGGAGATGAACGATTTCTGGAAAGAGCGCATCAACAGCATCAAGTCAATAGCAGGAAACGATGCCGACGAATCATTCTTCCGTGCGTGGTTTCGCGCCAAGTATGCACAGACCTCAAGAAAAACAGGAGCCGGATCTGAGAATGAGGACTATGAGAACATAGGAACACAGTTTCACGCCTGGCTGAAGGCTAATCAGAAGGAGATAGGCCTGAAACAGCCGCAAGACTTCTATCTGTTTGTCAAGTCGGACTTTGACTTTTATTCTGACGTGTTCATGAAGTTCGTCAGCTTCCAGTCTTCGCCAGATTCTCAACAGGCGTTACCTTTTTATATAACGGCCCAGTACCCTTTGGCAGATTCCCTCTATCAGCCATTGATGTTAGCTCCTATCAACAAGCGTGATATTCAGTCCTGTATCGTAGAAAAACTACGGCTGGTGAATCGCTTCGTTGACATATATATCAACCGACGTACCTTGATGGAGAAATCCATCACCCAGAGTACAGTAAGGAACTGGATGTTTGGCATTACGAAGAATATCCGCAATCTGGAGATCTCTGCTTTAGAAGCAGAACTTAGGAGGACACTTGTCGAGCAGTTCGTTGATGGTGGATTTAATCCACTCGCGGTCAGTTTCTCCTCATCTTATATTCACTATTTCTATGCCCGTATCCTTTATCATTTAGGTAGATATGATGATTTCAAATATCTGCTGAAGAGCCGCAAGCAAGATTCTCTGGTCTTGACGCAGATCTTCGATGAAGATGAATACCCTAATCAGGTTGAAGTTTACCAACCTTTCGAGGAACGGAGATTGACAAATTACTGTCTGATTCATAGGAAAGAGGCAGATGAGTTTTCACAGATTCCAACAGAGAATCGCATATCCTGGCTTTATCAGCATGGTCGCATTCCAGAGATGAGCGAGGACGAAGTAAAGTTAGAATTTACGGAGTTCATTCATAGGCGGATGACGCGGCTGCGGGATTTAGTGGATGAGATCTGGGATTACACGTCAGTTGGGTTAAATCAGTAACTTAAGTTCATGATTACATTGTTTCTTTATGTTTGCATTTCAGAAAGACTGTGGTTTACAAGTTGTGAAAGATTTGGTGGAGGGCGATAAGAATTTGTCGCGCATTTATGGATTCATTCTTTACACAAAGCAAGATCCTTATGTAGCCAAGGTGTTGCGGGATGATGACTTTTGGAAATCACTTGATAGCATCTCTGGTAGTAATTGGCCGATATTCGCAGCTCGACCACTCGAGAAAGGTAAGACTGTCATTAAGGGAGGTAATGGTAATGGTATCGGATTTATGGTCCAGTCTTGGGAAGAACCCGAATCTAATCTGTCTGTTCTGCAAGACTTCGGCTTGAAAGACAGTAGCGAATTACCACAGTTTGTCGTCTTTATGTGGGACGATAAAGATCAGTTGAATTCCGTTTCCATGCCTATTCGTGGTAATGACATTGATACCATTTATCATTCTATAGAAGAAATTGTCAAGACCATTGCCGGAGTAGAAAACGCTATACTTCCGGAGTATAAAGGGACAGAGAATGTCTATAGAAATGTAGTGACTGCCTTTAGTGGATTGAAGTTTAAGTATAAGCTAAAGTCTTGGGGCAAGATAGGAAATCGGATAGCAGGATTCTTAGGAATGTTTCAGTAGCTGTCATGAAATATTCGTGAACATACTATCAAAAAAGATGTAGAATTAAACAAGAATTACAGATAAGAGAGTGACCACTTTTGATGGTTCTTGGAGCAACTCCAACTATGTGTGGCACTCCTTATCAGTTCTAAATAAAAATGTCACAAGATACCATTGCTAACAATAAGCTCATAGAAAACTGAAAAGAATAAGTGTTATGAGTGTAATAAAAACATCAATTGATGGCGTACTAATTATAGAGCCACGCATATTCGAGGATGCCCGTGGCTATTTCTTCGAATCCTTCTCCCAGCGAGAGTTCGATGAAAAGGTGTGTCCTATCACTTTTGTCCAGGACAATGAGAGCAAATCAAGCTATGGTGTCATGCGAGGCTTGCATTTCCTGCGCCAGTACCAGCCCCTGCGCTACATGACCGACCTCCTGCATCATAACCTCCTCACCGTCCCCGACAAGCAGAACGGATTTCTTGGACATCGGGAAGGGGTTAACGTCTGAGACCATAAAAGACTTTGAGAGGCAGATTCCACTTATAGCCTTTCGCAATACGAAGAGTGTGTAGTTATTCAATAATAATAAATGGATAAACATTTAATCGAAATCAGCATTCCTGAAAAATTCAGGGCAATCAATAAGGCAGATATTTGGCTTGATGGTATTACTGTCGTTTCTGGAATTAATGGATGTGGCAAGAGTACCATATCAAAACTGTTGTATCAGACTTATAAATACAGTATCCATTATAATCATTTGATTACAAACGATGTTAATGATAGGTTGAAACCCTATTATGATGTTTTAAACCAACTGTATACGCTTATTACTGTTCATAGACGTCAGGGACCTGTGTATGGTATTCGCAGATGGCGTTATCTGAATAGTTTGGATAATGCCGAAAAATATCTTAAAGATGTAGCGGAACTCTGTGACAATTTCCTTGAATTGGAAAAGCAGGTCAACTCTGAAGGCGATACACTAATGACCGATCGAACATGGAGAATTATGTGGTCATCATTAGGTCGAGAGGGAGACAAAGACCTTGTTTCTAATTTTGATCAACTTCAAGACCAGATGAATTCTGTCATCAAAGATTCCTTAGAAGTATTGCAGGAACGCCCATGTAAAATTCTTCGTAATAAGATTACTGAATATCTGAGAAATGAATTACCGCCAACAATTGAGGTTAGCGAATATGGTGATTCTTTTATTGGAAAGAAAACAAATGCAGTTGCGCTGCCTCATTACATTCAGCGTGTCATTTATCTTGACACGCCCATGATGCTTGGTATTGATCCTTTTAATGGACCGGAGAACTGGGAAGAGTTAAATGCATATTTAAAGGAGCCACTTGGTGGTAACTATGGTGGTATTATAAAAGACACCATTCAGAAGGATATTCTTCATGGGGAGGCTGTCTATGATGAAGATGCAATTGAAGACGACTTAACTTTTAGGCGCGAGGATGGAAAGGTATTTGAGTTGTTTGATTGTGCAACAGGCGTCAAGTCATTCTCTATTCTGCAACTTCTATATAAGAATGGTTATCTAAGGAATGATACCCTCCTTATTGTTGACGAGCCTGAAGCCCATCTGCATCCCCAGTGGATTGTCGAATACGCACGATTGATTCTGCTTTTACATAAGGAGATTGGAGTTAAGTTCTTTATTGCAAGCCACAGTACAGATATGGTGGGCGCATTAAAGGAAATCGCCCCCGTATATGAGGTAGCTGATTTGAATTTCTATGTTGCCGAAGAAACCGATAACTTATGTTACAATTATAGGTATTTGGCAGATGATGTTGAACCAATCTTCGCATCATTTAATAAGTCATACGAGAAACTAGATTACTTCGTAAGTCATGGTAAAGAGCAATAATAGTAAACAGTACATCGAGCATTGGGCCTTAGGTTGTTACTTTACTCCCTGTGTAGCAGATTATATTTCCACAGCGTCTGAAATTCTACATCGTGATTATCCCAGAGAAAACTTAAGAGCATTTGATCATATTTATGCTTGGGATGCAGATAGGTACGAGAACAAGAAATATGGTAATCAGAGTTCAGAAACGGTAGATTTAGTTTTTGGCATGAACTATGGCCAAATATTGATGGTCGAGGCAAAACTTAGTGTTCAGAATGTTGAAAATATAAAAGGTGAAGTTGAGGCCAAGATAAAACATACAAGGGAATATATTGTTTCTTCTGATAATTTCAAGAAAGTTATCGAACCTTCAATAGTGTTGTTTGGACAGAAACGCTTTCATGAACTATATACTAGATACAGAAGGATGCGAAATAACAAGACCGACATCGTTCCAATGACGCTATCTGCTTTTTATGATAAATATTTCGGCACATCCAATAGTGTGGCTGTGTGATATATATGTGCAAACAACGTAGAAGCATGTAACGCCATTAGCAAGGCCGACTTCAAATCCAAGAGTTTCATTGCTCTTAAAGAAGCAAGGAATCTTTATATTGGACAGACTTGCTACATCGTAACGATTATCTAGACGATAAACAATACATATCATTGAATAATGACTGTGTTGAGTTAATAAAGATGTTAACAGCCATCATTAAGAGTATAAAAGATAATCCAAAAGAAAAATAATTGTCAATTGTCACTTTTCAGTTGTCAACTCTGTAAGATTGTCAATTCAATAAAACTGTCAACTGTCAATTTTCAACTATCAACTAAATAATATGGACGTAATAAAGACTGCCATAGATGGCGTACTAATTATAGAGCCACGCATATTCGAGGATGCCCGTGGCTATTTCTTCGAATCTTTCTCCCAGCGGGAGTTTGATGAAAAGGTGTGTCCTATCACTTTCGTGCAGGACAATGAATCAAAGTCCAGCTACGGCGTGATGCGAGGCTTGCATTTCCAGCACCCTCCGTTTACCCAGAGCAAACTGGTGCGTTGTGTAAAAGGCGCTGTTCTTGATGTGGCAGTGGATATACGTAAAGGCAGTCCTACATATGGCCAGCATGTAGAATGCTTGCTTTGTGCCCATGATGAAGAAGGTATTCGCATCGCAGATACGAATTAAGCAAAAATAGGGCTGTAACTTGGAAATATTCAAATAATATTTGGATTATCATTTATTTCTTCGTACCTTTGCAGCCGAATCAGTGTCTTGGTCACAGATACTGCTGGATATCAGCGTTGAAGATGAAGCACGATCACCATATTGTTTCC
>CAMNPN010000016.1 GCA_946548085.1 uncultured Prevotella sp.
AACTCCTGCATGCCAAGTATCAGGTCGTTGAAGAGTTTGGCCTCGAGTGAGAGTATCCTGTCCTCAGCCCCCAGTATCTTTTCTTCGTACTCCTTCAGTTCCTGGGTGATATAGCGTTCGGCTTGTGCCAGCGTCTGCTTGCGCACCCACTCTGGCGGCACCAGGTCTTTATAGGTATTCCTTACTTCCAGATAATAGCCGAACACATTATTATAACCTATCTTCAGCGAAGCAATGCCCGTCTGCTGGGCCTCGCGCTCCTGTATCTTCAGCAGATAGTCCTTGCCGCTATAGGCGATGGTGCGCAGTTCGTCGAGTTCGGCATTCACGCCGTCGCGGATGACGCCACCCTTCTGTACCAGTTGCGGGGGATCGTTCTGAATCTCTTTCTCGATCCTGTCTCTGAGCGACTCGCAGAGGCTCAGCTGCTCCCCTACCCTCTTCAGGGCCTCGTTGTCGGCATAGAGGCAGGCGGTCTTGATGGGCTGGATGGCCTGCAGGGCCACCTTCAGCTGTACGACCTCCCGAGGCGATACGCGCCCCACGGCCACCTTCGAGATGATGCGCTCCAGGTCGCCGATGCGATGCAACTGCTCGTCGATGCATTGGCGGAAGTCGGGCTGGCGGTAGTAGTACTCCACGATGTCGAGCCGTTCGTTGATGGGCTTCACGTCTTTCAGGGGGAACACGAGCCATCGCCTGAGCAGACGGCCTCCCATGGGGCTCACCGTCCTGTCGATGACATCGAGCAGCGACTTGCCGTCGTCCTGCATGGGGTGGATCAGTTCGAGGCTGCGGATGGTGAACTTATCCAGTCGCACATACTTATCCTCTTCGATGCGCGAGATGGAGGTGATATGGCTGATCTGGGTGTGCTGCGTCTGTTCGAGGTATACCAGGATGGCTCCTGCGGCGATGACACCGCTCTGCAGGTGGTCTACGCCGAAGCCCTTGAGGTTCTTCACGTTGAAGTGGCGCAGCAGTTTCTGCTTCGAGGTCTGGTCTGTGAACACCCAGTCGTCGAGTTGGAAGGTGAAGAACTTCGTGCCGAAGAGGCGCTCGAAGTCCTGCTTGCGGCTTCTGTCGAAGAGCACTTCCTTAGGCGAGAAGTTGCCTAAGAGCTTTTCCACGTAGTCGGCTGTTCCCTCGCCTGTGAGGAACTCGCCTGTGGAGATGTCGAGGAAGGCCACGCCGAAGGAAGCCTTGCCGAAGTGGACAGCTGCGAGGAAGTTGTTCTCCTTATAGTTGAGAACGTTGTCTGAGAGGGCTACGCCTGGCGTCACCAGTTCTGTGATGCCTCGCTTCACGAGTTTCTTCGTGAGCTTGGGGTCTTCGAGTTGGTCGCAGATGGCCACGCGCTTGCCAGCCCTGATGAGTTTGGGCAGGTAGGTGTCGAGGGCGTGATGGGGGAAGCCCGCCATCTCGTCACCCTTGGCCCCAGCGCCGTTGTTGCGGTGGGTGAGGGTGATGCCAAGGATCTTGGCGGCCGTGACGGCGTCCTCGCAGTAGGTCTCGTAGAAGTCGCCACACCTGAAGAGCATCACCGCATCGGGGTGCTTCGCCTTCAGGTCGAAGAACTGCTTCATCATCGGGGTCAGCTCCCCGTCTTTCTTCGCCATTACTTCTGGATGTATTTCATGATGAGGTCTACGATCTCGTCGGCCGTGTGGTTGGCGGCATTGAAGACGATGTCGTAGTTACGGGTGTCGTATCGCGAGGTGCCCGTGTATTTCTTCACATAGCGCTCGCGGCCCTTGTCTACCTCTCTGATGATCTTCTCGGCCTCGTCGGGGGTGATGCCACGCTTGCTGACGAGGTGGTTGATGCGATGCTCCATCGGGGCCTGGATGAGGATGCTCAGGTGGTTGGGGTGGTCGCGGAGCACATAGAAGCCGCTACGGCCTGCGATGACGCACGACTCATCCTCGGCGATGCCCTTCAGTATCTGGGTTTCGGACTGGAAGATGTCGTCAGTGATGAGGAAGTCGGGGATGGCCTGCGCGTTGGGGATGAAGTTGGGGGCGGCATAGCTGGGCATGATCTTCAGGCTCCGCTTGAAGTCGGCCCACCAGTTGTGCTTCTGTCCTTTCAGGCGTTCAATCTCCTCTGTCGTCAGCCCATACCGTTCCTGCAGCCCTTGGATGAGCACTTTGTCGTAGAAGGGCACGCCAAGGCGCTTGGCAAGTTTCTCACCGATGGTTCTTCCACCTGACCCGAGTTCGCGGTTGATGGTGATCACAAATTTCTCGTTCAGTTTCATTTGCGTAGCAATTAATGGTTTCGGCAAAGGTACGCAATAATTCTGAATCCACCAAAAAATTCCACAACTTTCCCGTTAGGATGCAGTTTTTTAGGCCAAAGGTTGCGGTTCTCGCGTTTTCTTATTACCTTTGCGGAGGTAAAGAGAGAGTCATGGAGAGTTATCTGAACACGGCAAACATCGCTCGTAGCGCTGACGGGGTGGAGTGGCATCCGCTCACGCCCTTTCTGCCGGAGAACGCAAGGGTGCTGTTCCTGGGCAGCTTTCCACCGCAGCGCAAGCGGTGGTGCATGGACTTCTATTACCCCAACTTCATCAACGACCACTGGCGCATCGAGGGCGAGGTGTTCTTCGCCGACCGCAACCATTTCGTAGATGTCGAGGCCAAGCGGTTCAAGCTGGAATCTATTGTGGATTTCTGTCTCTCGGAGGGCATCGCTTTCTACGATACCTCTACGGCCGTGCGGCGCCTGCAGGACAATGCCTCGGATAAGTATCTCGAGGTGGTGGTGCCTACGGACATTCCTGCCCTGCTCGCCCGTCTGCCTCACCTGAAGGCCATCGTCACCACAGGCGAGAAAGCCACAGACACCATCTGCCGCTCGCTCCAGATACCTGAGATGCCGAAGGTGAACACGTTCGTGCCCATCCCGGGTTTCGGCCATCACTCTGGCTCACCGCTGATACTCTATCGCCTGCCCTCTTCCTCGCGGGCCTATCCCCTCGCCTTCGAGAAGAAGGTGGCGGCCTATCGGCGGATGTTCGAACTCGTGGGCCTTGGACAGAAAAAGTAACGGTTCAACTGAGTTACAGCTGAACCGTTATTCTATATCTTTTTAGCGCGAAGCATGCACCAGGCACCGAGGATGACGAAGGGGATGGAGAGAATCTGTCCCATGTCGATGGGCAGCGAGGCCTCGAAGGCTTCCTGTATCTCCTTAGTGTATTCGATGAAGAAGCGGAAGGTGAAGATATACGTCAGGCAGAAGCCGAAGTACCAGCCTGTTCCGATCTTCTCCGGCATCCGCTTGTGGAGTACCCACATGATGCAGAAGAGCAGGGCGTAGGCGATGGCCTCGTAGAGCTGTCCGGGGTGGCGTGGCACCTTGTCGACATGCTCGAAGATGAAGGCCCAGGGCACGTCTGTGACCTTGCCGATGATCTCGGAGTTCATCAGGTTGCCCAGACGGATGAAGCAGGCGGTGGTGCCTGTGGCGATGGCGATGTTGTCGAGCACCGTCCAGATGCTGAGCTTCGTCTTGCGGACATAGAGCCAGAGGGCGATCATCAGTCCCAGCGTACCTCCGTGTGAGGCCAGTCCGGCATAGCCCGTCAGCTTCCAGCCTCCGTCGGGCAGGAAGTGGATAGGCAGCAGCATCTCCACGATACCCTTGAACGAGGTGAGGAAGTCTTGCGGCTGGTAGAAGATGCAGTGGCCCAGGCGGGCGCCGATCAGGATGCCGAAGAAACAGTAGATGAAGAGCGGGTCGAAGAGCTCGTCCTTGATCTTCTGCTCCTTGTACAGCCTCTTCACCACGAAATAGGCCAGTGCTAGGCCAATGATCCACATCAGCCCATACCACCTCACGGCCATCGGCCCTATGCGAAAGGCCTCCAGGTCGGGATTCCACACGATATAATTCAGTATCTCCATTTTTACCCTTTGTTTAGTGTACTGCGCTGATTGCGCAGTTTACATCGTTTTATACATTGAAGCGGAAGTGCATGATGTCGCCGTCCTGCACCACGTAGTCCTTGCCCTCTACAGCCAGCTTGCCAGCTTCGCGGACAGCGGCCTCGGAACCATACTGCAGGTAGTCGTCATACTTGATCACCTCGGCACGGATGAATCCCTTCTCGAAGTCGGTATGAATGACACCAGCGCACTGCGGAGCCTTCCAGCCCTTCTTGTAGGTCCAGGCCTTCACCTCCATCTCGCCAGCGGTGATGAACGTCTCGAGGTTCAGCAGGGCGTAGGCCTTCTTGATGAGGCGGTTCACGCCGCTCTCCTCCAAGCCCAGTTCCTCGAGGAACATCTGCTTGTCTTCATACGACTCGAGCTCGGCGATGTCTTCCTCCGTCTTGGCGGCGATGACCATCATCTCGGCACCTTCCTCCTGAGCCAGCTCCCCTACCCTCTTCGTGAAGGCGTTGCCGTCTTTGGCATCTGCCTCGCCGACATTGCAGACGTAGAGCACGGGCTTCGACGTGAGCAGGAAGAGGTTCTTGGCGCAGTCTTGTTCCTCCTTGCTCTCAAACTCTACGACTCGCGCGTTCTTGCCCTGATCGAGCACCTCCTTATAGGCATGGAGCACGCTGACCTCCACCTTGGCGTCCTTATTGCCAGCCGCAGCGGCCTTCTCCGTCTTTGCCAGACGGCCCTCAATGGTCTCAAGGTCCTTCAATTGAAGTTCGGTATCAATGATCTCCTTGTCGCGGATGGGGTCGATGGTGCCGTCTACGTGGGTGATGTTCTCGTCCTCAAAACATCTCAGGACGTGGATGATTGCATCCGTCTCGCGGATATTACCCAGGAACTTATTACCTAATCCTTCGCCTTTGCTGGCACCTTTCACCAGGCCGGCGATATCCACGATCTCACAGGTAGCGGGCACGATACGGCCTGGGTGTACGATCTCGGCCAACTTTGTCAGCCTTTCGTCAGGCACCGTTATCACACCCACGTTGGGTTCTATCGTACAGAAAGGGAAGTTTGCTGCCTGAGCCTTCGCGCTCGATAAACAATTAAACAATGTGGACTTACCTACGTTCGGCAGTCCTACAATACCACATTTTAATGCCATTTTCTTCTATAAACGTTTATAATCTGGCTGCAAAGGTAGTGCAAAAGGTGCAAATATCCAAATAAAGCCGCCTATTATTTTTGAAAGAGAGGCAATAAAAGCGCCTCGCCAGTCGTTTGATTAAATAATAAATGATGTAGACAATGAAGAAATTACTATTCACATGCTTGCTTTCCTGCTTATCGCTGGCAGCCAGTGCTCAGGCGGAGAGCTGTTGGCGACTGTATCCGAAGATTGGCGTCAACCTCAGCAAGTTTCCTAACGATGAGATCCTGTTGATGGGCGCCCAGCACGACTATCAGTTGAAGTCGCGCTATAAGCAGGGCTTCACGGCAGGGGCAGAGCTGTCGTATGAGCGGGATGTACTCTCGGCCACCCTGGGACTGATGTATGCAAATCGGGGTACGAAATACAAGGATTACACCTACGAGTCGCCAACGTATCAGGAGAAGGTGAGTGGCTTGCAATATACCCTCCACTATCTGGAGATGCCCCTGATGGGTGGCTACGAGATAACACGAGGCTTAAGGCTGAAGGCTGGTGTCCAGCTGGGCTATCTGCTGAAAGCCAGATTTATGTCTTCTTCTATTACGACGATCAAGGAGGATCAGGATCATTCTACGATAGAGGCCGATGAGACGGATATCGATGTGAAGGATACCTTCAAGAAGGTGGATGTGTGTATCCCCGTTGGCATCTCCTACGAGTACTCCAACGTGGTCGTTGAGGCGCGCTATCTCATAGGCGTCACCACAAACTCCGACTTGGTCAAGGCGCGTAACAGCGGCTTTGTGTTCACCGTCGGCTATGGCTTTGATCTATAACAGTTTTAATAGTATTGCGGATATGCGTAGAATCTTTATTTCCATTATGCTCTCGTTAGCGTTTGTACTCAGTGGCAATGCGCAGGTTATCGAGCCCAAGGATACTCCAACGCTGGAATTCGCCCTGCAGTTGAAAGTGACGCTGGGCGAGACTTATAGTTTGGGGGAGACGCAACACGGCGAGCGCATCGTGATCCCCATCACTGGCGGCACCTTCGAAGGCCCGGCCATCAAGGGTACCATCATTAATGGCGGTGCCGATTACCAGCTCGCTAACAAGGCGCTGCATCGCACGGAACTGGAGGCCATCTATAGCATCAAGACGGACGACGGCGTGTATATCCACGTTCGCAATCGAGGCATCATCTACAACGGTAAGGATGCCCAGGGCAATCCCTCCTTCTATTTCAAGGCTGCCCCTCAGTTCGAGGCCCCGGCAGATAGCCGCTATGCCTGGCTCAATAATGCCCTCTTCGTCTGTGCACCAGACTTCTCCCAGCAGTTCAAGGGCATCATTCTTAATGTATGGAGAGTAAAATAGGGCTATGCAGGAGGTATTTTTTCGGAAAGGTAGAGTGACCTTTACCGCTTTGTCTATTTTACTGCTGAGCATAGGCTATTTTCTACTTATCCCCCTCTTGCTGGAGAGGCCGCCACGCCATGTTGATGGCTTGTGGTATTTCGTTTTGGCTGTTGTTTATTTCGGCGCTCTGGTGCTTTTGCTGCTCAACTGGATCTACCTCAGGCAGTTCTGGAAGTGCGTCATCCGGCATCAGCCTGCGTTGGTGCTTGCGGATGATGGTCTTTATGCCTATCAGTCTTTTGGAGGCGACTACTGCGTTCTGTCTTGGCAGCAGATCGAGGCCTTCGAGCCCTATACCTACAAGGGCCATACCACCTATTGCATCGTCGTGAAGGATTACGAGGCCTATCGTCAGCAAGTATCTAGCTCTTGGCGGCGTTTTACATTGTGGATGGATGGTCTTATCGTCGCTCGTTCCGTCATCAATATCGACATCCGTTCAATGGATGCCGATAAAGACTTGTTGCTCGATGAACTGAATCGCCGGATAGCTTAGTGCGCCTCCAGCCAGTTCTTTCCGAAGCCGCTGTCGGCTACGAGGGGCACAGCGAGGGGGAAGGCGCCCTGCATCTCTTCAATTACGATGCGCTCCACCTGCTCTTTCTCTTCGGGATAGACGGAGAAGTTCAATTCATCATGCACCTGTAGGATCATCTTGCTCCGTATGCCCTCTGCCTTGAAGCGCTGATGGATACGGATCATGGCCACCTTGATGATATCTGCTGCCGTACCCTGGATGGGGGCGTTGATGGCGTTGCGCTCTGCGAAGCCCCTTACGGTGGCATTATGCGAGTTGATATCCGGCAGATAGCGGCGACGGCCAAAGAGGGTAGTGACGTAACCCTGTCTGCGAGCCACCTCTTTCGATTGCTCCATGTAGTCGTGAACTTGCGGGAAGGTGGCGAAGTAGCCGTCTATCAGCATCTTAGCCTCGTCGCGGGGGATGTCGAGCCGCTCAGCGAGGCCGAAGACGGTGATGCCATAGATGATGCCGAAGTTGGCACGCTTTGATTTCGTGCGTTCATCGCGGGTCACTTCTTCGATGGGTTTCTTGTAGATATTGGCTGCCGTAGCCGCATGGAGGTCCTTGCCCTCGCGGAACACCTCTACCATCGCTTTATCCTTAGACAGATGGGCCATCACGCGGAGTTCTATCTGACTATAGTCTGCTGAAAAGAACAGACAGCCAGGCTCAGGGATGAAGGCTTTTCTGATCTCCTTGCCGTCCTCGCCACGGATGGGGATATTCTGCAGATTGGGGTCGCTGCTCGATAATCGGCCTGTGGCGGTGATGGTCTGATTGAACGAGGTATGGATATGGCCCGTACGTGGATTGATCAACTTCGGGAGGGCATCGATATAGGTACCGATGAGTTTCTTTAATCCTCTGTGTTCGAGGATGTCTGCTACAATCTCATGCTTGTTGCGCAGTTGTTGCAGCACATCCTCAGACGTCACATATTGACCTGTCTTCGTCTTCTTGGCTTTCTCTACGATCTTCAGTTTTTCGAAGAGAATCTCACCAACCTGCTTAGGCGAGGCGATGTTAAAGGGACCGCCTGCCAAGTCGTAGATCCGAGCCTCGAGTTCGTTCATTCTGCTGGTTAAAACATTTGACGTTTCCTTCAAAGACTCCGTATCCAAGCAGACGCCGTTCATCTCCATCTCGGCTAAGACGGGCATCAAGGGCATCTCTATCTCATAGAACAACTTCTCGCACTCGAACTTCTTCAGTTCTGGCTCCAGCTTGTTCTTCAGGCGAAGGGTCACATCTGCATCCTCGGCGGCATACTCATAAACCTGAGAGGGTGGGAGAGAGCGCATCGATCGCTGGTTCTTACCTTTGGGGCCGATGAGCTGGTCGATATGGATCGTCTGATAGTTGAGGTAGATTTCTGCCATGTAGTCCATATTGTGATGCAGCTCGGGCTGGATGAGATAGTGGGCGATCATCGTGTCCCACATCGGACCTGCGAGGGTGATGCCATAGTTGGCGAGCACCTCGAGGTCGTACTTCAGATTCTGTCCAACCTTCAGGATCTTGGGGTCTTCGTACACCTCTTTAAATATATTAACGATTCTCAACGCTTCTTCACGTTCAGCCGGGATGGGGACATAAAAGGCCTCAAATTCCTTCACGGCGAAGCTCAAACCTACCAGTTCGGCGTCAATCGGACTCGTTGAGGTCGTCTCCGTGTCTAGACTGAGAATTTTATTTGTCCTAAAATAATCACATAATTTCCTCAAATCTCCCTCATTATCAACGAGTTTGTAGTCGTGAGGGGTCGTTTCTAAGGTCTCAAAACTCGCGTTTTTGGGCTCGTCCTGCCCGTTGGGTGCAAATTCTGCAAAGAGATCGAGTTGGGCGTTAACGGGCGTTTGTGGTTTTTGGCTTTTTTTAAGAACTCGGTCTGCGAACGATTTCATCTCCAGTTCGAGGAGCAGTTTACCCAGTTCTTCCTCATCGGGGTCGACGAGCTTTAACGATTCCATGTCGAGCGTGATGGGTACATCCGTCTTGATGGTCGCCAGGAAGTAACTCATCCGGATGTCGTCGACATGTTCCTCCACCTTCTCACGTAATTTGCCCTTCACCTCCGATGAGCGTTCAATCAACGCATCGACACTTCCAAACTCATTGATCAGTTTCACGGCAGTCTTCTCTCCGACACCAGGACAGCCCGGGAAGTTGTCTGCCGAGTCGCCCATCAGTGCCAACAGGTCGATGACGGCAGTAGGGGAGGGGATCTCGTATTTCGCCATCACCTCCTTCGGGCCCATCACCTCGTAGCCACCACCATGACGGGGACGATAGATGAAAACATGATCGCTCACCAGCTGGCCGTAGTCTTTGTCGGGGGTGAGCATGAAAGTATCGATTCCATCGGCACCCGCTTTCGTGGCGAGGGTGCCGATGACATCGTCGGCCTCGAATCCATCGACCTGAAGGATGGGGATGCGATAGGCTTTCAAGAGGTCTTTGATGATGGGCACGGCCTTGCGGATATCCTCTGGAGTCTCCTCGCGCTGGGCTTTATAGGCAGGGAAGGCCTCGCTGCGGAAGGTGGGACCGTGGGGGTCGAAGGCCACGCCGATATGAGTGGGATGCTCTTTTGTGAGTACCTCGTTCAGCGTGTTGAGGAACCCCATGATGGCACTTGTGTTGAGTCCCTTGGAGTTGATTCTCGGATTCTTGATGAACGCATAATAGCTGCGATAGATGAGCGCATAAGCGTCTAAAAGGAAGAGTTTCTGCATAACATTGTTTATTTTCTGCGTAAAATTACTAAAAAATATCGTAATTCCAATGATTTTTACTAATTTTGTATCAAAATTCGAGGTTTTATGGATTATTTGTCAGTTATCAAACACCCGATTGAGAGTGATTTTCAGGAGTTTGTCTTCCGTTTTCAGGGTTCGTTGAGCCATTCCTACGGCCTTCTGTCACAGGCCCTTGAATATATACGTCAGCGCACAGGAAAGCAGATGCGCCCCATGCTGACACTCCTGTCTGCCAAGAACTATGGTGAGGTGTCGGAGATAACCCAGAACGCCGCAGTAGCCCTCGAGTTGCTGCATACCGCTTCGCTCATTCATGACGATGTTGTCGACGAGAGTAGTGAGCGTCGTGGACAGTCGTCTGTTAATGCCTCTTATAATAATAAGGTGGCGGTACTTGTGGGCGACTATATCCTCTCTACCTGCCTTAATCACGTGTCGATGACGAAGGATCACAGAGTTTTACAATACATCGCAGACCTTGGCATGACGCTGGCATCGGGAGAAATCCTGCAACTGCAGAATATTAATAGCTCCGAATTTTCGGAAGATGTTTATTATCAGGTCATTAGACAAAAGACTGCCGCGCTCTTTGAGACCTGCTGCGGAATGGGTTCTCTCTCCGTGGGGGCCTCGGAGGAGGATATTGCGAAGGCGAAACAATTCGGACAAGATCTCGGTATGATCTTCCAGATACGTGATGACATCTTCGACTATTACGATTCAAAGACAATAGGCAAGCCCACTGGCAACGATATGGCTGAAGGCAAGCTGACCCTGCCTGTCATTTATGCGCTGAATCACTCCGACTTCGAACCTATGAAGGCCTTGGCCAGGAAGGTGAAAACGGGCACGATTAATACCGATGAAATCGCCGTCCTCGTGGAGTTTGCAAAGCAGAGTGGGGGCATAGAGTATGCTGAGCGGATGATGGAGCACTTCTCTGACAAGGCAAAGGTCTATATCGACCATTGCGTAAAGCCAGAGCTCAGAGAGGCCTATCTGGCTTATCTGGAGTATGTCATCCGCCGAAAACTGTGATCAGAAAAACTTCGTTTCTTTGCCGATGACCTCGCTCAGCAACATGTTTGCCAGGCGGGAGGTACCCATGCGGAACCACTGATTCGTGAGCCATTTCTCGCCCAGAACCTCTTTCACGATGGTGTAGTAGATGAGTGCGTCCATCACCGAGTTCAGGCCTCCAGCGGGCTTGAAACCAATCTGTATGCCCGTTTCATCGTAGTATTCCTTGATGGCCTGGCACATCACGTAGGCTGCCTCTGGCGTGGCTGCCGGCTCGAGCTTGCCTGTAGAGGTCTTGATATAGTCTGCTCCAGCGTACATGGCTAACAGCGAGGCCGTCTTGATGTTCGAGGCCGTCTTCAGACAACCCGTCTCGAGAATCACCTTCATCTTATGCTCTCCGCAGGCCTCCTTCATCTGCTGTATTTCGTCGCAGACGGTCTCGTAGTCGCCAGAGAGGAAGGCACCTACGCTCAATACCATATCTATCTCTGTAGCACCGTCTTTGATGGCCAGCGCCGTCTCTACCGTCTTCACTTCGATGAGGGCCTGGGACGATGGGAAACTGCCTGATACACAGGCGATTTCTACGCCGTCGACCTCTAAGGTCTCGGCGACGGTCCTTGCGAATCGGGGATAGACGCAGATGGTAGCTACGTGGGGTAGGGCGGGGTACTGCTCATCGAAGGCGTTGACGCGCTCTGTGAAGGCCATCACACTCTCGTCGGAGTCTGTCGTCTTCAGCGTCGTCAGCTCTACACTTCCCAGGAGGAACTTCTTCACCTCTGGGGTGTCGTTCTCATGTACTTTCTCCGTGATGATCTGCTTCACGGCAGCCTTCACTTCCTCGTCGCTGATGTTGAGGTTATACTTTCCGAGGGCCTCTTCGATGCGCCCCGTTTCTGTTGATGTTGTTGCCATTGTTGTATCGTTTTAAGCCATTAATTTCTTGTTGTGGATATGTCTCAGAGAGTCGCGCTGTGTCTTCTTCTCGATCGATTTCTGAAGCTCTTCCGTCAGGTCTACACCCGTCTGATTCGCCAGGCAGAGCAGCACCCAGAGCACGTCGGCCATCTCCTCGCCGAGGTTGTCCTTCTCACCTTCCTTGAAGCTCTGGTCGCCGTATTTGCGGGCTATCACGCGGGCCAGTTCGCCAACCTCCTCTGTCAGAACGGCCATGTTTGTCAGTTCCGAGAAGTAGCGCACGCCGTATTCCCTGATCCAGCGGTCCACCAGTTCCTGTGCTTCCTTGATGGTCATAGTGGGAAGAAGGTGTTCATGAATACCAGTACCGCCAGCGCCAGTCCGATCCAGGCATTGCGCTTGTTGTCGCTTTCGTACTCTTTCCAGTGTAATGCCTTGTAAATCACCACAATACCGAGCAGTATTGCTGCAAAGAGCATGGGGAAGAAGGCGTGTGGTGATCCCCACAGCGTGGTGATGACAAAGGCAGCGATGAGCAGGAACAGGCCTGCGTTTCTGATCTTATTCAGATATTTTTCCATATTGAATGTGGTATGTTTTTAACGTTTTTATCTTCTTTATCTTCTTGTAATCATCTGAAAGAGCAGGATGGCGATGGTGAGCAGGATGATCATGATGTACTGCTTGTTCTCGCGCTCGTACTCCTTCCAGTGGAAGGCTTTATAGAGGAAGATCACGAGCAGCAGCAACAGGCCGATACCGCAGGGCCACATGCCGAACTGCGCCCCCCACACGAATGAGCATACGATGCCTATTATCAATAGGATAAGGCCCGAAACTTCTATTTCCCTTAGGTATTTTCTCATCTTTTACTATAGTCCGAAGAGTGAGAGACCTACGAGGATTAGGAAGGCCACAGAGATATAGTTCGACATCTTGTCGTTCTCCTTCCAATGGATGATAGTCCATATGCTCAGTCCGGCCATGATGGTCAGGCCGAAAGCGATGAGGAAA
>CAMNPN010000017.1 GCA_946548085.1 uncultured Prevotella sp.
CAATCACCTGTCGCAGTCGCTCAAACAAATGAAGCAACACTTTAAAGCAAAAGGTTATGACATCTAACGACAAACTGGAGGATCTCCTCAGGCAGATGTATGCACAAGAGGATGAGACCATAGACACCTCGGACACCATCGACGAGGAATGGCAGAAATTTGAGGCCAGGCATTTCGCTCCAAAGCGACGTTCCTGGGGCTGGATGCAGATAGCAGCAGCCTTTATCGGCCTGCTGATGTTAAGCGGAATCACCTACGCCGCCATCCATATCGTCAGCAGCAGCCGCTCACAGCTGGCAGAAGTCCAAGATACGACTGCCGTTACCCACAAGGGGCCTGCCCCTGCTGTGAAGTTCGCCTCACACGAGGTTCTGCCCCCTTGTGAGCCGAAGACCTTCGAGAACGTTCCGCTCAAGGATATCGCAACAGAACTGGCCTCGATCTATCATATAAACATAAAGATCAGGAACACCGAGACTGCCGCCCTGCGTCTCTACTACCCGTGGAATCCGCAGATGCCGCTCGCGCAGGTCGTAGAGGAACTGAACCGGTTCGAGAAAGTACACCTGACACTCACTAACGACACACTGATCATCGAATAAGCCATGAGACGAACTCTATACCTTATTATATTGTGCCTCGGCTTAGTCGAAGCACAAGCACAGAAACTGAGTAAGAGCTACACCGAGGCCTCGCTCTCCGACGTGCTCATCGACCTGAACCGCTCGCAGACGGACTGCCGCATCAGCTTTATCTACAACGAACTGGAGGACTTCACCGTCACCACCAGTTTCAGCAACCTGCCTATCGGCAACGCCGTCCGCCAGGTGGTGGGCTTCTATCCGATGGTGATTACAGAGACCGACAGCCTCATCACCGTGGAGTGCGTCCAGAAAGAGACGCAGAAGGTCATCGGACGAGTGATTGATGAGCAGGGGCGCCCTGTTGAGTTTGCCAACGTAGCCTTGCTGCTGCCTGCCGACTCCTCGTTCATCAATGGCGGAGTGACAAATGCCAACGGCGACTTCGTCATCCCCTGCCGTCCTGGACGGATGCTTATCCGAGTGTCGTTTGTCGGCTATCAGACCCACTATCAGCCCTGCACCGTCGGCGAGGTGGGCAACATCCGCCTTAAGCGCGATGCCATCGTACTGAAGAACATTACCGTGAAGGGCGAGATTCCTCAGTATAAGGCCACTGCTGGCGGCATGACCGTTGAGATACAGAACTCCATCCTGAAGGATGTCGGTACAGCCGACGACCTGCTCTCGATGCTGCCGCGCGTGGAGGGCAGCGACGGCAAGTTCACCGTCTTTGCCAAGGGCGAGCCGGAGATCTATATCAATAATAAGAAGGTACGCGACGCAAAGGAACTGAAGCAACTCAAATCAACGGACATCAAAAGTGTGGATATCATCACCTCGCCTGGTGCGAGATACAATGCCGAGGTCAGCGCCGTCATCCGTATCAAGACCATCCGCCGGCAAGGCGACGGGCTGAGTGTGGAGGCCTATAGCCAGACCAAATACAATGACTGGTGGACAAACTACGAAGACCTCACCGTGAAATACCGCACAGGCGGACTGGAAGTGTTTGGCACAGGCTCATTCAACAATAATCACTACGCTGAAGACCCAGCCCTTTCAAGCGACCTGTTCTTCGACAAGAACACCATCCATATCGACCAGGGTGCTCCGAACTCCATCTGGTTTACGTCTGTATCCGGCAAGGCAGGTCTGAGTTATGACATCAACGAAGACAACTCCTTCGGTATGACCTACAGTTGCTTTGGCGAACTCTATGGCGGTGGCGACTTGAACGGTTGGCAGACCATCTACCGCAATGGCCAACTGGAGGGAAAGGTCAGTCAGTGGATGCACGTCAACCACACCACCATACCCGACCATGATGCCAACATCTACTATGTCGGCAAGATCGGGAAACTGGGCATCGACTTCAACGGCTCCTGGCTCTGGCAGAAGAGCGTCCGCCGCGATGAGGAAACGGAACGGAGCGACGAGCTGGACGACCGTGACATTCACAGCAATGCAGAGGACCGTCGCAGGATGCTGGCAGCCAAACTTGTACTCTCCTATCCCGTGTGGAAGGGTGAACTGAGCGTGGGAACCGAGACCACCAATACCCACAGTACAGGCATCAGCCAGAACGAAGAAGGATGGGTGCCTGCCTCCGACACACGCATCAAGGAGAGCAACACAGCGGGATTTGCGGAATACAAACTACAGTTGGGGCACTGGAGCCTCGATGCAGGTCTGCGCTATGAGCACGTAAGCACTGACTACGAGTCGTTCGGCATCCATCAGCCAGAGCCGAGCCGTACCTACAATGACCTGTTCCCTAACGTATCGGCTGGCTGGCAAAAAGACAAGTGGGGTGTGCAACTAAATTACAACAAGCGCATCAGCCGCCCCACCTACCACTCGCTGAGCAGTTACGTGCAGTACGACAACCGCTATCAGGTGGAGGGCGGTAATCCGATGCTTCGCCCCACCATCCGTCAGGACATTGACCTCAACATCACTTATTCCTGGCTAAGTCTTGAGGCGGGCTACGAGCACAACCGCGACAAGATCCTGCACTGTAGCAATCTCTATCAGGAGGGCAAGGACATCATCATGTGGCGCCATGAGAACTTTCCTAAGTATGAGTGCCTTCACGCCTCACTCGTGGCCTCGCCCAAATGGGGCTTCTATAGCCCGACGCTCACCCTCGGCTACTTCCAGCAGTTCTTCGACGTGAAGCCTTTTGGCATCAGCCACAACCTTGAGAAGCCGGAATGGACGGTGAACCTCCGCAATTGGTTCACCATCGGCAAGACGGCAAAGGCGATGGTCTATCTGCACTATGCCACGAGCCACGACTATGGCTTCAGCCGCCAACACCATGAGTTCAACGTGAACGCCCGCTTGCAGAAGACTTTCATGAAAGGTCAACTGACGGCAGCCCTGTTTGCCAACGACATCTTCCGAACGCTCCGTGACAAGTGGGACGGCTACTATTCCGTGGAGGTATTGACCCGCGATGCCAACCAGTATTCCAGAGAAATCGGCATATCACTGCAATACAACTTCAACGCCACCCGCTCGAAGTACAAGGGCACCGGAGCCGGCAATGCCGAGAAGAGCCGACTGTAATTCATCAGCAAAACCACCGATCCCATCTATGATTCCTGCAACGAGGACCTGTCCCCTTGATCTCTGGCGTTTGTGCTTAGGCCTCTCTGCAGGATTGGACGGATTAAAAGCGGAGAAAGTAGGCTGTAAACTGATACTTTAGGCCGTCTAAACGTTCTTGCGCCTATAGGCAAAAATCCTTGTGCCTATAGGGTAAAACACTTGTGCCTGTAAGGTAAAATACTTGTGCCTACGGTCAAAAATAAGAAAGCATCCCGTCAAGGGATAGAGGGATAAACGTGATTTTATATCTGCGTATAGATATAGGCGGAGCCCTGTCGCGTCTTCAGCAGCTTGGGATTCTCGCCCTCTGTCCACCCGTTGAGCAGCTTGCGGGCAGCATGGTAGGTGAGAGCTGTCGCTACCCTGAAGGTCTCGACGGTGACGAAGCCACGGCGGTCGAGCAGCTGCTGGAGCTTCTCCTCCAGCTTCGGCATGTCGGCGAGCGGCTCACTGCTGTAGAGCGGTTCCACACGAGTGAAGCCGTCTTGCATCCAGTAGTCGAGATGCTCCTCCCAGGCCTTGCCGGGGGTGTACTCCACCCCGTCGAGCATCACGTCGCGGTCGTCCACCTCGTCGGGGTCTGTGATTTCGCGCTTCAGCTTCAGTTTCGGGGCAAACGAGCCGAGGGGTGTCTCGACGCGGTAGCCCTTGACGAGCCACTCGGCTGCCCAGTGCATAAACTCGCCCAGCACCAGCTTCAGCTCGCCGGAGCGCATCGAGCTGTATCTGGCGCAGAGGGCATCCATCTGGTCGACGGTCAGCTTCATCCTCGGCCCGCCCTCAGACCTGACATATACGATCTTGCGCCCGTCCTTTCCCTTCATCGGCGAAGGATAGACCACATAGGGCATTCCCCCCTTCTTTTTTGGCATATACTTACTTTTTGCATGCAAAAATACACATATTATTTCATGTACGCAAAGAAACAAGGGCTAAAACTTGCTGCATCGCATTTTTTTTCTTATCTTTGCACCAAATATTACAACCTACATATCACACATGGAAAAGAAACTAAGGCAGGGCTCGCTCTGCGTACAGGCCGGATATAAGGCCAAGAATGGAGAACCGATAGAGTTGCCCATCATCCAGTCGACGACATTCAAGTACGACGACTCGGACGAGATGGCACAGTTGTTTGACCTGAAGAAGGAAGGATACTTCTATACCCGTTTGCAGAACCCGACTAACGATGCCGTGGCCGAGAAGATCGCGGCCCTGGAAGGTGGAGTGGGGGCTGTGCTCACCTCAAGCGGGCAGGCAGCCAACTTCTACGCACTCTTCAATATCTGCGAGGCTGGCGACCACTTCGTCACCTCGAACGAGATCTACGGCGGCACGTTCAACCTCTTCGGCGTGACGCTCAGGAAGCTCGGCATCGACTGCACCTTCGTGTCGCCCGATGCCAGCGAGGAGGAGATACAGCAGGCTTTCCGCCCGAACACGAAGGCACTCTTCGGAGAGACCATCACCAACCCGGGCTGTGCCGTGCTCGACATAGAGAAGTTCGCACGTATCGCCCATAAGAACGGCGTGCCCCTGATCATCGACAACACCTTCGCCACCCCCATCAACTGCCGTCCCTTCGAATGGGGGGCCGACATCGTGACCCATTCTACGACGAAGTACATGGACGGAATGGCAACGCAGGTAGGCGGCGTGGTGGTAGACAGCGGAAACTTCCCCTGGCTCGACTATGCAGACAAGTTCCCTGGACTCTGCACACCCGACGAGTCGTACCACGGGCTGACCTACGTGAAGGCCTTCGGAAAGAAGGGATACACCACGAAACTCGTGGCACAGCTGATGCGTGACCTCGGGTCGATACCGGCACCGCAGAACTCATTCCTGCTGAATCTCGGACTGCAGACCCTGCACCTGCGTATGGCCCAGCACTGCAAGAACGCACAGAAGGTGGCCGAGTTCCTGCACGACTGCGAGAAGGTGGCGTGGGTACACTACTGCGGACTGAAGGACGACAAATACTACGAGCTGGGACAGAAGTACCTGCCTAATGGCTCGTGTGGCGTGATCGCCTTCGGACTGAAGGGCACCCGTGAGACGGCCATCAAGTGGATGGACTCGCTGGAGATGATCAATATCGTGACCCACGTGGCCGATGCACGTACCTGTGTGCTGCATCCCGCCAGTCATACTCACCGCCAGCTTAGCGACGAGCAGCTGAAGGAGGCTGGCGTGGCACCCGACCTGATCCGCCTCTCAGTCGGTATTGAAGATGTTGAGGATATCCTCGACGATATCCGTCAGGCACTGGATAAAATCTGAAACCAGTCGGGGTAAACCGATATTTAAATATTAAAAGCTTATGGATGTAATCAAAATCATGAAAGACCTGGAGCAGAAGCATCCGGGAGAGTTGGAGTACTTACAGGCAGTAAGAGAGGTGCTGGAGTCGATCAAAGACGTGTATAACCAGCATCCGGAGTTCGAGAAGGCGAAGATTATCGAGCGCATCGTAGAGCCCGAGCGTATCATCACCTTCCGTGTGCCGTGGGTCGACGACAAGGGCGAGGTGCAGGTGAACCTCGGTTACCGCGTGCAGTTCAACAGCGCTATCGGACCCTATAAGGGTGGTCTGCGCTTCCATTCGTCTGTGAACCTGAGTATCCTGAAGTTCCTCGGTTTCGAACAGACGTTCAAGAATGCGCTCACCACGCTGCCTATGGGCGGCGGAAAGGGTGGCTCGGACTTCTCTATCCGAGGCAAGAGCGACAATGAAGTGATGAAGTTCTGTCAGGCGTTTATGACAGAGCTCTACCGGCATATCGGCCCCGATGAGGACGTGCCGGCGGGCGACATCGGCGTTGGAGCCAGGGAGATTGGCTACCTCTTCGGCCAGTACAAGAAGCTGACACACCAGTTCCAGGGGGTGCTCACTGGTAAGGGCCGCGAATGGGGCGGCTCGATCCTGAGGCCGGAGGCCACGGGCTACGGCGCACTCTACTTCGTGAACCAGATGCTCACCGAGCACGGACTCGACATTAAAGGCAAGACCGTCGCCCTCTCTGGCTTCGGCAACGTGGCCTGGGGCGCCGCGAAGAAGGCTACGGAGCTGGGAGCGAAGGTGATCACGATCTCAGGACCCGACGGCTATGTGTATGATCCGGCTGGTCTCGACGCAGAGAAGATAGAGTATATGCTGGAGCTGAGGGCTTCGGGCAACGACGTCTGCCAACCGTATGTGGAAGAGTTCGACGGTGCTACCTTCTATCCTGGCAAGAAGCCATGGGAGCAGAAGGCTGACATCTACTTGCCTTGTGCCACTCAGAATGAACTCAATGGCGACGATGCGGAACAGATACTCGCCAACAAACCGCTGTGCGTGGCAGAGGTGTCGAACATGGGCTGCACCGCTGAGGCGGTAGAGAAGTTCATCGCCGCGCGTCAGCTCTTCGCACCAGGAAAGGCTGTCAATGCCGGTGGCGTGGCTACCTCGGGACTTGAGATGACACAGAACTCTGAGCGTATCTCATGGACAGGCGAGGAGGTAGACAGAATGCTGCATCAGATCATGTCGGGCATTCACGAGCAGTGTGTGAAATACGGCAAGGAAAAGGTCTCGGCAGGCGATGGAGCGTCGGGAACGGTTGAGTATATTAATTATGTAAAAGGTGCCAATGTGGCTGGCTTCATGAAGGTCGCCAAGGCCATGCTGGCGCAGGGCATTGTATAGAACTCGGCGAAAGCCAAGGTCTATATGATGCCATGCTGGCGCAGGGCATTGTATAAAAGTGAAGAATTTGCTACCGCCTAAATCTGTTAGATATGCTAACGCTATCCGATGGCAGCGCATTATTATTTTGTGCGTGGCCTTCTGGAGTGCGGTAGCAGATTATTCACTTTTCACTTTTCACTCTTCACTCTCCCACGCCCAAAGCGTGCAGAAGGGCAAGGCTTCGTATTACCCAAAGAAATTCTCTGGGCGACGGACAGCCAGCGGCGAGCGGCTTCATCACGACAGCCTGACCTGTGCCCATCGTACCTATCCTTTTGGAACGATGCTCAAGGTGACGAATCCTGCCAATGGTAAGCATGTGATTGTGAGGGTGACCGACCGAGGTCCGTATGTGAAGGGGAGAATTATCGACCTCTCAGTGCGTGCAGCTCGCGAACTCGGCATCATCAGCCAAGGCATTGCTCCGGTTACCGTGGAACGGTATAGTGAGACGATTATACCCTTCAAGCCGGAAGAGATTGTTGACTTGCCGGAGTTTGATATCGGTACAAATGAGGGATCTGACACCAAACCGATCTGGATGGAACTGAGAGACCAGTACCGGAAGAAGGCTCAGGAGGAAAAGAAAAAGAAATAAGCCGCAGGTTTTCATCTGCGGCTTTTCCATTGTCTGGTAACTTATCTCTTGTTGGGAGTTATAGCTTATCGGGAGGTCTGAATCGTGAAGACTCTCGACTGTGAGGCTATCTCCTTATTCTCGTGGAGTACGCTGATACGGATGGCTGCCTCACCGTCCTTCAGGCGGTTGTCGGCCTTGATGACGGCTGTATAACGGATACCCCTGCCAGGAAGGATACTCTCCACAAGCACGTTCTCTGAGACGTAGATATGTTTATTGCTCGTCACCTCGGCAACCGTGGGCTGCACCTGGTAGACAGGCTTGGAGGAGGTGTTGAAGACTTCGAACACCATCCGGGCCTCTTCACCACGGCTCAGCACACCATCGCGACTTGTATCGAGCAGCTGAGCGTTGCGGATCTCAAGGATGGACGTGGATTTCGGCATAGCAGAGGAGGGTGCAGAAGGGGCTGTGCTGTTTAGGTTCTCATCGAAACCGATTAGACGGTCGTCACCACCGTTGTTAGCATCGAAGCCACTCTGGTCGCTATAATCGTCGTACTGGGGCGAAACACGCTCGGTGCGCTCACTACGGGTAGAACCATAGCTATCGATGCGGCGCTGTCGGCGCTGCTCGGCATAGTCTTCGTAGCGGCGCTGCTCTGCTTTGTCGGCAGCTGACCCTACGGCTGCCCCCACAACGGCACCACCCGCCATGCCTATCAGTGAACCGACATCGCTGCCTCGCCAACCGCCGGCGATGCCTCCGATGGCAGAGCCGATGATAGAACCAAAACTACCACCTGTCACGGCACCTGCTCCGGTGTATGTGCCGCAGCTGCTCAGTATGAGCATGGCTCCTAATAATAATACCAATGTCTTCTTCATATTCATCCTTTTTATATTGTTCGACGCTGCAAAGATACACATTTATTACCAAATGGCAAGGGGAATTTCCCGAAAAATGTTTAGGGGAAACCCTACATCTCTTCAAATACTCGTGCGTCTTTACTCTGCGGCTTATTAAGAATGTAGACAAAAAAAGTCCGCATCGGTATGATTGATGCGGACTTCTTATGGAGAAAATGATACTATACTTATTCAGCCTTTGTCTCTTCGGCAGCAGGAACTTCTGCCTTTGCCTCCTCTGCGGGAGCCTCTTCCTTAGCGGGTGCCTCTGCAGGAGCAGCAGCCTCGGCTTTGGGAGCAGACTTGCGAGAACGACGTGTAGACTTCTTCTTCGTATCCTTTGCCATTTCGGGATCAAAGTCGACGAGCTCGATAAAGCATACCTGAGCAGCATCGCCCTGACGGGTTCCGAGCTTGATGATACGAGTGTAGCCACCGGGACGGTCGCCAACCTTCTCACTAACTGTAGAGAAGAGCTCTTTGATAGCATCCTTGTTCTGGAGGTAGCTGAACACAACACGACGGGTGTTGGTAGAGTCTTCCTTTGCCTTTGTAATCAGAGGCTCTACATACTTCTTCAAGGCCTTGGCCTTGGCAACGGTCGTAGTGATTCTTTTGTGCATGATCAGCGAGATAGCCATGTTTGCAAGCATGGCACTACGGTGACTGGCAGTACGACCGAGATGATTGAATTTCTTATTATGTCTCATTGTTCTTCTTTTCTTTTATTGGGCATGAGCAATTAACTATTAACAATCAATTGTCAATTATAGCAACTATTCCCTGTCCAGTTTATACTTTGATATATCGGTTCCAAACGATAGATTCAGACTCTCGAGCAAATCATCAAGCTCAGTGAGCGATTTCTTACCGAAGTTGCGGAACTTCAGAAGGTCGGTCTTGTTATACTGCACCAAGTCGCCAAGCGTCTCCACGTCGGCAGCCTTCAGACAGTTAAGCGCACGAACAGAGAGGTTCATGTCGACAAGACGTGTCTTGAGCAGCTGGCGCATGTGCAGAATCTCCTCGTCAAACTCCTGGTTGCCCTCGCTGTCTGTATTCTCGAGGGTAATCTTCTCGTCGGAGAAGAGCATGAAGTGATAGATGAGAATCTTTGCGGCCTCCTTAAGGGCATCCTTCGGGTGGATGGAACCATCCGTCGTAACTTCAAGTACGAGCTTGTCGTAGTCGGTCTTCTGCTCAACACGATACGGCTCTACGGCATACTTTACGTTACGAATCGGAGTGTAAATGGAATCAATAGCGATGACGTTCACGTCGGTACAGAACTCACGGTTCTCCTCAGCGGGGACATAACCGCGGCCCTTGTTAATCGTGAGGTCTATCTGCATCGATGCCTTGGAATCTAAATGACAAATCACCAAATCGGGATTCAGCACCTCAAATCCGGTCAGATACTTGCCGATGTCTGCGGCTTTGAATTCAGTAGAATTCTCGACCGTGATACTGACTTTCTCGTTCTCGAATTCTTCTACAACTTGCTTGAACCGAACTTGCTTCAGGTTCAAGATAATGTTGGTCACGTCTTCCTTTACACCAGGTACTGAGGAGAACTCATGCTCAACACCGGATATACGGACGGTGTTGATGGCATAGCCCTCGAGCGATGAAAGAAGAATGCGGCGCAGCGCGTTTCCGATGGTTACACCGAAACCCGGCTCCAATGGACGAAATTCGAACTTGCCGAATTTGTCGTTGGCTTCCAACATTACGACTTTATCGGGTTTTTGAAATGCTAATATCGCCATTAATTTAAATGATTTTAGTTCTTAGAGTACAACTCAACGATTGACTGTTCCTTAATGTTCTCGGGAATGTCGGCACGCTCCGGCATATGCAAGAACTTACCTCCCTTAGCGTTCTCATCCCACTCAATCCAAGGGTACTTGCTGTGGTTGAAACCTGCAAGTGCTGCCTCGATGACCTCAAGAGATTTAGACTTCTCGCGAACGGCCACAATCATGCCCGGCTTCACCTGGAAGGAAGGGATGTTTACTACTTTACCGTCAACGGTGATGTGCTTGTGACCCACGAGCTGTCGGGCAGCGGCGCGAGTGGGAGCGATACCGAGACGGAACACCACGTTGTCGAGTCGGCTCTCAAGCAGCTGAAGCAGCACCTCACCGGTGATGCCTTCCGCTTTTGCAGCCTTCTCGAAGAGGTTGCGGAACTGACGCTCAAGCACTCCATAGGTATACTTGGCCTTCTGCTTCTCTGCCAGCATGACGGCATACTCCGACATCTTACGACGACGGTTGTTGCCATGCTGTCCCGGGGGGAAGTTCCTACGGGACAAAACTTTGTCCGGTCCGAAAATGGCTTCTCCAAATCGGCGGGCAACTTTTGAT
>CAMNPN010000018.1 GCA_946548085.1 uncultured Prevotella sp.
GCAGATGAGCAGATAGACGGAACTCCTGCTGACCGACTTGATGTTGGGCGAATCCTTGCTGAGGTCTTTCGCGAAATGGGTATCGGCAATCGGTGTCAACACCACTTGCAGAGCTTCCTCTTCTTGCTGGGTCTTCATGTTGAAATCATTCTTGAACAGCTCGATGGCTTTCTGGCGCATGGCGGTAATCACGTTCGGCAGGTTGGCCGTATCGTCCACACGGATATAAGCCTGATAGTTCCAGTTATGATAGTCGCCTTCGCACTCATTAGTGCCTCTGAAACAGACACCGTGCAGAATGTTGTTTTCCGGATAGTCTTCTATCACGGCACACACATTGAAGATCCAACCCTCCACCCATTTGTATTTCAGGGTCTTGCCCACCGCATTGGCAGTGCCGAAGATGCGCATGGCTTCTGAACGCTGCAGCACGATATTGGGCAACTGGTTCAAGCCCTTCAAGTCACCGCAAATGACGGTTGGCTTGAATACGCTCATAAAGTCGTGGATGCCACACAACAGATCCAGCGAATACTCCTGATCGTCCACCAAGAACTGGTCGAATCTTGTCCAGCACTCTTCGATGCCATAGCCCTTGATATGCGGCGACGCTGCCGCCATCTGCTCCACCAGCGGGCGGGGCAGCGTCACGCCGTAGTCCTCCATGCCTGGCCCTAATTTCATGGTCAAGCGGAACAGCTTTTCGTGCTCCGTGAAACTCTTGTTGTAGCCCAGGTCGTAGCTGACCTGCGTCATGATGACAAAGAACGAGGCGAAAGCCAGGCTCAGGCCCAGCAAATTCAGCAAGCTTGCCGACACAAACTTGCGGAACATGGATGTAAAGTTTCTAATGATAGTCTTCATACGATTATTACTATTTATTTCGGTTCTCGTTAGTTTCATTTCAGCACCAGCACCTCGTTGTCCTTGAATGCCTCATAGCCGCTGGTGACGACACGTTCGCCAGGCTCCAGGCCTTCGAGCACCTCGTAGTGCTGCGGGTTCTGGCGGCCTATGCGGATGTTGCGACGATAGGCCTTGCTACCATCAGAGGAGAGCACGAAGATCCATTGGCCTCCTGTTGTTTGGAAGAAGGTGCCGCGTGGGATGAGCACGGCCTGCTCGGGTTGGCCTAGTTCGAGGTCGATGTAATAGGTCTGACCTGTGCGGATATTTTCAGGGCGCTCGCCTCGGAAGATGAAGTCGCAACGGAACTTTCCCTCGCGAACCTCAGGATAGACCTTGCGAACCTGCAACTGATATTGTTTGTCGCCTCGCGTAAAAGTGGCGGTGAGCCCCTGACGCACGCGGTCGATGTAGTGTTCGTCAATCTGTGCCTGCACCTTATAGTCGCTGAGGTCGTTCAGCTGACCAATCTTCTGGCCGGGCTGGATGCTCTGGCCAAGCTCCACATCGAGCAGTCCCAGTTCGCCGTCGATGGCCGAGCGTACTTCAAGCTTGTCCTTGCGCTGACGAACGAGCACCACGTTGCGGCGCATATTCTCGAGGTTATCCTCCATCTGGTCCATCTGCACCGTGCGGTAGATACTGTCCTGCTTCAGGCGACGGTTCACCAACGAGCGCTTCTTGGCCGAGAGCTGGTAGTCCTCCTGTGACTGCAGATAGTCCTCGCGACTGATGAGTTTCTCTCCATACAGCCGTTTGTTCTGCTCGAAGGTGCGCTGCTTACGATGGGTATCCATATCGAGTTGCGCCTGTTCCGTCTGGTTGTTCAGGCGGTCCTGCTGCATGGCCACCTGTGTATTGCGCAGCAGGTTCTGCTTCTCGGCCAGCTCGGCCTCCGCGTTCAGTATCTGCAGGTCGAGGTTTGAGTTCGAGAGGCGCACGATGACATCACCCTTCTTCACATGCGACCCCTCCTCCACCACTTTTTCCATCACGATGCCGCCTTCCTCGGGCGAGATCTGCACAACCTGGATAGGAAGCACCTGTCCGTTGGTGCGCACATAGTCCTTGAACTCTGCCCGCTGCACTTCGCTGACGGTCAGCTCGTCACGGCTGACTTTCAGCGTCGAGGCATGACTGCCAAACACGAGCCAGCACAGGATTACCAATAGCAGGCTTCCTCCCGCTGCATACGGCCAGTACTTCATTAGCCGCTGCGTTCTTGTCTTTTCGATTATTCTATCCACCTTATTTAAATTTGTATTTACGATTTACTCCCAAATGGATTCGCCACGATAGTAGCGTACAAGATACTTTTTCACCATCGCCATCAATTGACATTGCAGTAACGTGGCCTTCGAGTTCAGTAGTTGCGAGGATGTGGTGCGCAGGTCGACGGCTGTTGCGAGCCCCTCTTCAAACTGCCGACGTGTCAGCTGATAGGCGATGCTGTCTGCCTTTACTTTCTTCGCCATCTGCTCTGTTTGCTTCAGGTAGCCCCGCCAGTCCTGCCATGCCTCGCGAGAGAGTTTCTCCAGTTCCAGTCGTTTCTGCTCATAGTTCTCGCAGGCTATGCGGTAGTTGTTCTTGGCGCGGCGGATGCCCGTGATAGTCTGCAGGCGATTGAATAGCGGAATGGTCAGCGAGGCGCCCACAAATTCACCCATATTGTTTTTGAACTGGGTATGGAATGCCTGGGTGCTACTGGAATGTAGCGTATGATAGTAAGTGGTGTTCAGGCCCGCACTCAAAGAGAGAGATGGGAAAAGTGCTGCGCGGGCCTGATGCCACTCGTGCTTGCTGGCTTGCATCTGATAGCGGGCCAGTTGAAGTGAAGAGTTAAGAGTGAAGAGTGAAGAATCCTTCGGGGACAAAGAGTGAAGAGATGAAACTGGAATCGCAGTAGCAAATTCTTCACTCTTCACGCTTAACTCTTCACTTAACGGAAAGCCCATTTCCTTTTTCAGTTCCAGCATGGAAGAGGCCAGCAGGTTCTGCTGACGGATGAGTTCGTAGTCTGCCTCAGCCTTCTGCGATTCCACCTGAGCCACATCGGCACAGCTCCTGCGCCCCACCTCTTCAAGCAGTCGCACCTGACTGAGCAGCAACAACATCTCCTGCACCTTCTCCCCTGCCATCTCGACCAGGCGCTCGTAATAGGCTACATTGGTATAGGCTTGGAGCACGTTTAAGGCTGTCTGATCCTGCTCCTGCCGCAGGGCAGCGCATCCCATGAGCATGCCGGCTTTGGCAGTTCGCAGAGCGTGGATGCGGCTGAACCCGTCGAACACAGGCAGAGAGGCCTGCAGGGAGTAGCCGTTATAAAAGGTACTCACATCGGTATAGCCATTGGTTTCAGGGTCGATGGCTCGCCCGAAGTTGTACTGCCCCCCGACGCTGGCATCCACTGTAGGCAGGAAGCGCCCAATGGCTGCGGTCTTGGCAGCCTTATGGTTGTCGAGTTCCAACGCTGCTCGCTTCACCTCGTGGTTATGCTCCACAGCATATTGCATGCACTGCTGTGCGTTCCATGCCTGAGCCGATGATTGAAGGCTCGCAATGGTGAGGATTATTACCAAAGTCTGTTTCATATACTTTTCGTCTTTTCGCTGTGCAAAGTTATGTCTTTTTGCTCATGCCGACAAGCTTTTGGGCATCATCAGATGCAGAATGTCTAAAAATTAGACACTTCATTGTATGATTATTAGACAAATACTTTGTACCTTTGCAAACAAAAAGAATATGAACAAGTACGGAACGATCTTGATTGTTGACGACAACACGTCTATCCTTACAGCGATGCGCTATCTGCTGGATGGTGTCTTTGAACGTGTATTAACCCTGTCTCAGCCTGACGACATCATGAAGACGATGGCACAGGAGGAGATAGATATCGTGCTATTAGACATGAACTTCACGCTCGGCGTGAACAGCGGGCAGGAGGGGCTCTTCTGGCTCCGCGCCATCCGCAAACAGCATCCGCAGACCCCTGTCGTGCTGCTGACAGCCTATGCCGACGTGATGTTGGCAGTAAAAGGACTGAAGAGCGGAGCTGCCGATTTCATCACCAAGCCCTGGGACAATGATGAACTCGTCCGTAAACTGAAGGACGTGCTCGACATGCAGCATGAGATCGTCAGCCTCGACGAGGTGGAGAGGGAGCATATCCGCCGCACGCTCGATCGCTGTCACGGCAATCTCACACAAACAGCCGAACTGCTGGGTATCACACGTCAGACGCTCTACAACAAGATGAAGAGGCTGTAAAAGTGAAGAGTGAAGAATGAAGAATTTGCTACCGCATGGAAACGTTCATATATATTATAATAGGTATTGTGCTGACAGCAGCCTTCACCTGGCTCATCAGGCGTCAGCGGTCGCTGAAGCAGCGTGCCCACCTGATGCAGGAGGCGATACGCAACCATGACTTCACATTCAGGCTACCCACAGACGGTCTGCTGCCTGGCGAACGGGCCATGCAACAGACCCTGAACCAACTGGGTGAGACTATACGCCAGCAGGTGAACCAGAACGAGGTGGAATCATGGGAACGCCTTACACGCGTGCTGACCCACGAGATGATGAACGCCACAGCCCCTATCACCAGCATCAGCCAGTCGATGCTAAGTCGCCACGACGTGAAAGGCACACCGCTCGAACCTGGTATTCAGGCTATCTACGACACCTCGCGCCATCTGAGTGAATTTGTCGCCAACTACCGCAAGATGTCGCAATTGGAGAAGCCCGTTTTGGCAGACATGCCACTCCGACTGCTGCTGGATGATGTCTGCAAGGCCTACCCTGATTTGACATGGGAAATAAACATTCCCAATGACATTATTGTACGGGCAGATGCAGGCATGCTACGACAAGTACTAATGAATCTAGCAAAGAACGCTGTGGAGGCTGGCGCAAACAAGATGGTCATAACGAAAGGCGACGGCTCCACCGACGATACGCAATTAGCGCTTTACATCGGCAACGACGGGCTGCCCATCCCAGCCGAAAACCGCCAGTCGCTCTTCGTGCCCTTCTTCACCACGAAACGAAACGGCAGCGGCATCGGCCTCTCCCTGAGTCGGCGCATGATGATTCAGCAGGGAGGTATGCTTGACCTTGCCGAACGACAGATTTCTGGATGCCGGACAGGTTTCCTGCTTACCATCTGGAGCTCTTACATTCAAATATAGACATTTCACAAAAAACTTCTGCCTTATTGCTATTTTTCGAGCAGAATTTCGTATATTTGCACCGATATAGTTTTAACACAGTCAGCAATAACTGTATGCAAGACAAACGACGGACGTATATAGCCATCGACCTTAAGTCGTTCTACGCCTCAGTAGAGTGTGTGGACAGAGGGCTCGACCCGCTGACCACCAACCTCGTTGTGGCCGATGTGTCGCGCACAGAGAAGACGATATGCCTGGCCGTGTCACCATCGATGAAAGCATACGGCATCGGCGGCCGCGCCCGTCTGTTCGAGGTGGTACAGAGAGTGCGTGAAGTGAATGATGAGCGGAAGCGGGCTGCCGGCTGGAGGATGACGGGGAAGACGACGGATGACGCGGAACTGAGGGCCAACCCGAGCCTCGAGCTCGACTACATCGCCGCCCCACCCCGGATGGCCCACTACATCGAGGTGAGCACCAAGGTGTATGAAACCTACCTAAAATACATTGCGCCAGAGGATATCCACGTGTATAGCATCGACGAGGTGTTCATGGACGTGACGGCCTATCTTGACAGCTATAAGATGACAGCGCACGAGTTGACCATGAAGATGATCCGCGACGTGCTGGCCACTACGGGCATCACGGCGACGGCCGGCATCGGCACGAACATGTATCTCTGTAAGGTGGCGATGGACATCATGGCCAAGAAAATGCCTGCCGACCAAGACGGGGTGCGCATCGCCGAACTGGACGAGACAACGTATCGCAGAGAGCTCTGGGACTTTCGACCGCTGACCAAGTTCTGGCGCGTGGGCAAGGGTATCGCCGAGAAACTGGCCCCCTACGGCATCGACACAATGGGCAAGCTGGCTCGGGCGTCGGTCAGGAACGAAGGACTGCTCTACCGGCTGTTTGGCGTGAACGCCGAGCTGCTGATCGACCATGCCTGGGGTTGGGAGCCATGCACGATGGAGGCCGTGAAAGCCTATCGGCCCGAGACCAACTCACTGAGCAGCGGACAGGTGCTACAGGAGCCTTACAGCTGGAAGAAGGCCCGCGTGGTGGTACAGGAGATGGCCGACCAGGCTGCACTCGACCTGGTGGCCAGACGGCTGGTGACAGACCAGATCGTGCTTACCGTGGGCTATGACGCGGAGAGCCTGACCCAGCCTGAGATCCACGAGAAGTACCAAGGCACAATCAGCACCAACTACTACGGCAAACAAGTGCCGAAACACGCCCATGGCACGGCCAATCTCAGAAAACATACCTCGTCGGCGAAGTTGATAACGGATGCCACTGCTCAACTGTTCGACAGTATCGTGAACAAAAATCTGTTGGTGCGTAGGCTGAACCTGACGGTGAACCATGTGGTGGACGAAGCAACGGCAGGGATGGCGCCCAGGCCGCAACAGCTGGACCTGTTTACCGACTACGAGGCGCTGGAGAGACAGCGGCAGCAGGAGCAGGCCGCCCTCGACAAAGAGCGGAGGATGCAGGAGACCCGACTGGCCATCAAGCGGCGCTTTGGGAAAAATGCCATACTGAAGGGTCTGAACTTCGAGGAAGGGGCCACGGCCAGGGAGCGCAACCTGCAGATAGGGGGGCACAAGGCGTAACTATGAATTATAACCTATGAACTACGACGACATCATCCACCTGCCCCACTACGAGCCGAAACATCACGCAAGGATGCCGATGTGGAACCGTGCTGCCCAGTTTGCACCCTTTGCAGCGCTCAGCGGCTACGAGGCCGCCCTGGAAGAGACCTACAAACAGTATATACAAAACAGAGAAAAAGAAGGTAAAGAGCTATGAAAAGATTACTGACAGCCGCGATGATATTGTGCGGCATTTGGGAAGCAAGCGGACAAGTAGAGCGTTCGGCAAGTTTTCACGAAAAGTACAGCCTGAAGCAAGTAGTCGTGCTGAGCCGGCACAACATCCGCTCGCCGATGTCGGGACCTGAGTCAGCATTAGGCCGCATCACGCCCCACGACTGGTTCCAGTGGTCGTCGGCGCCGAGCGAGCTCTCGCTGCGCGGTGGTGTACTGGAGACGATGATGGGCCAATACTTCCGCAAGTGGCTGGTGAGCGAGGGTCTGATGGAGGAGAACGAAGTGCCTCAGGAGGGCCACATGCGGTTCTACGCCAACTCGATGCAGCGCACGATTGCCACCGCCCAGTATTTCTCGAGCGGCCTGCTGCCCGTGGCCAATGCCAGCATTGAACATCACTACGAAGTAGGCACCATGGATCCCGTCTTTTCGCCTGTCGTCACCCGCGACGACGAGGTCTTCAGCCTGACGGTAATGCAGGAGATCTGCGACAGGTTCGGCAACGGCAGCACCGCCGGTATCGGCGAGGCGATGAGCATGCAGTACGCACTGTTGGAGGATGTGCTCGACTTGCGTCAGAGTGCTGCCTGCCAGCAGGGTGACACCTGTAGCTTCAAGACCGACGACTCTGTCATCACACTAACCCTGGGCAAAGAACCGTCGCTCAAGGGATCGCTCAGCCTGGCCTGCAAGGCTGTCGATGCCCTCGTGCTACAGTACTACGAAGAGCCCGACGACAGCAAGGCAGCCTTCGGCCACGACCTCAGTCCGGAAGACTGGCATACGCTCTCGACCATCAAGGACTATTACGGCGACGTTCTCTTCACCTCAAGCACCTTGTCGACGAACCTGGCCCACCCACTGCTGAAGGAGATTCTGGCCGAGGTAAAGAACGAGCAACGCCGCTTCGCCTTCCTTTGTGGCCACGATTCCAACCTCGGCTCCGTGCTCGGCGCTCTGGGATGGGACGAGTACGCGCTGCCGTCATCAATCGAGAAGACGCCTATCGGCGCAAAGCTCGTCATCGAGAAATGGAAGGGTACCGACGGTGAGGAATACGTAACGATGAACATGGTATACCAGAGCACCGACCAACTGCGCCAGATGCCACTGCTCTCGCTCGAGAACCCGCCAGTGGTCTACAACATGGAACTTAAAGGACTCGAAGCCAACGACGACGGGCTCTACCGTCTGGCGGATTTTGAGCAACACCTCAGCGACCGCATCGATGCCTACGACGACGTGCCCAGCAGCATACGGGGCACGGACAACAGCAAGAGCCGCCCAACGGCAGCTATCTACGACCTGCAGGGTCGGCAGGTAGACAAGGACACAGTGGGGGCGGGCATTTACATCAGCAACGGCCAGAAGGTTATAACCCCATCCGAATAGACACCATCACCAATCTTGCAAACAATATGACACAGTCAAGATACGCACTATTCTTCGATATCGACGGAACACTTGTGAGTTTCAACACCCATGAGATTCCAGCCTCAACCATTCTGGCCCTGACCCAGGCAAAAGCCAACGGTCATCGTGTATTCATCGCCACAGGGCGACCGCCAATCATCATCACCAACATCGGAGCCATCGAACACCTCATTGACGGCTATGTCACCATCAACGGCGCCCTCTGCTACGTGGGTGACGACATCGTCAGTTGCCAAGCCATACCTCCCGACTCTGCCCGCAACATCGCCAACGATGCAAAACAGAAAGGCTACGGACTGATAGCCGTTGGCGAGCACGACATTGCCGTGCTCGACCCGAAAGGCGACGTGAACCGCATCTTCCGCCAGCAGTTGGCGGTAGAGAACCTCGATCTATCGAAACCCATGGAAGAAGTGCTCGGCCAGCGCATCCTGCAGATGACAGCCTTCTTCGATGAGTCGTATGAACGAGAACTGATGGCACACATGCCCGACTGCACCTCAGGACGATGGCACCCCGAATTCACTGACATCACAGGCGCACAGGCAGACAAGGGCCGAGGACTGCTCACAATGGCTGTCCACCAGAGGATTGACGTGAACCACACGATAGCCTTCGGGGACGGCGGCAACGACCTCTCGATGATACGCACGGCTGGTATCGGCATTGCTATGGGGAACGCTATAGACACACTCAAAGAACATGCCGACTACATCACCACCACTGTCGACGACAATGGTATCAGAAATGCCCTCAAGCACTTCAGACTGATCTAAGCGGGGATAAGCAGTGACGAGTCGCCATAGCTGAGGAAACGGAAGTCATGGGCTAAGGCATATTCATAGATCTTGCGCCAGTCACCACCTACAAAGGCACTCACGAGGAGCAGCAAAGTCGACTGCGGCTGATGGAAGTTCGTTACAAGCATACGCACAATCTTATACTCGTAGCCAGGGCAGATGATAATCTGTGTGCTGGCATGCAACACCTCAAGGCCCTTAGTGTCCATCCAGTTGGCCAGTGCAGTAAGGGCCTCGCGCGGTGTGACATCCTCACCATTATGATACGGCTCCCACTGGGATACATGCAGCTGGTCTTCTGCAAGGTCAGGATGCCGGATGACCCTGATACCCAGATAATAGAGGCTCTCAAGCGTGCGCACGCTCGTGGTACCAACGGCAATGGCCTTGCAGTCGTGGCTCAACAGCTTGGCGATGGTCTCGCGGCGCACACTGATATACTCCGTGTGCATCTCATGCCCCTCCATCTCCTCGCTCTTCACAGGCTTGAACGTGCCGGCTCCCACATGAAGAGTCAGCTCCTCGCGCTCAATACCATGGGCATCGAGGTCGGCCAGTACCTCGGGCGTAAAGTGAAGACCGGCCGTGGGAGCAGCCACACTACCCTTAATCTTAGAGTAAACGGTCTGGTAGGTGGTCTTATCGCTGTCTTGTGTCTCACGGTTGAGATAGGGAGGGATGGGCAGTTCACCCATCGTATCGATGATGGTGGCAAAGGATGGAAGTGAAGAGGTAACGGGGTGTAGGGGCGTCCAGGTGAAATCTATGCGATGGCTGGTACCACGCGCGGGGCCGCGAGTGGCTGCGACTTCAATCTGCATCCCATCCACCTCGATGACACGCGTCAGCCTACCTTCTTTCCATTTCTTCAGATTACCTACAAGACAGTACCAGGCACAGTGGCCCGTAGTCTGAAACATCTGCTCGTAGTCGGCAGGTTCAGCAGGCTCGAGCAGGAACACCTCGATGAGTGCGCCTGTGTGCTCGCCGTTGGCATCAATCTTACGGAAGTGCATGCGAGCCTGAATCACCTTCGTATTGTTAAATACCATCAGCGCTCCCTTAGGCAGATAGTCGGGCAGGTGACAGAAGATATCCTCTCCTACCTCACCCCCGCGGTAGACCAGGAGCTTTGAATGGTCGCGGCGAGCCATGGGAAACTTTGCGATACGTTCGTCTGGCAAGTCATACTGATAGTCACTGATGTGGATATGTCGTGGATCAATCATGGGAATTTACGTTTTCAAGTTTTCAAGTTTCAGGTTACAGGGTGGCTCGGATGAGGGCATAGAGCAACGTGAACACCAGCACAGTCACAGGGATGTCGCAGTCGGAACGCTCATAGCCGGTCGATGTATACTTTGTCGATATAAAGCGCCGTGAGGAGTTCATCCTTCGCGTAACACGATAGTAAAGGTAATAAACGAAGGTGCCCACGATGAAGCCCCATGTCAGTCCCACCAGAATGTCGCCAGGAAAATGCACGCCCAGATACATACGCGTCCAGCAGTTGGTAAGCGACCAGATGATGAGAGCCGTAGAAAGCAGGCGGCTGCGGATAAGCCAGCAGAAGAAGACGGCAATGCTGAATGTGTTGGAGGCATGGGCAGAGAAGAAGCCGTAGCTGCCACCACGATAGCCATCGACGATATCTACCAGCAGACCTATCTCGGGGTCATGGGTAGGACGCCAGCGTGCCACGGTGGGCTTCACAATCATGTCGTCGACCGATCCTGCCAGAAGTACACAGAGCCCAGCTCCTGCCAGCACACAGAGCACCTTACGGAAGTTCTCATTGTTGTGAAGGACGATATAAAACAGGCTAAGATAAAGCGGTAGCCAAGTAAGAGCCGTCGTGAGTACTCGCGCCACACGGTCGAGATAGAGCGAATCACTGCCATTGACGACAAGCAACCACTGCTTGTCGAGGGCAATGAGATCTGAGACGAAGCTTTCTGCTGTCAAGAGAATATCTGTCAACATTGCCTATATCACTCTGAGATGTTTACTTTCAATCCACCCCTCCTTACCGTCGGCAATGCGGATCTCTTTCCAGTCTTTCATAGAGCCGTCTGTGATATCCACCTTAGTTCCCTCGTGGAGGATAAACAAGTCGGTACCGTTAGCAGCAGGCGTACTCTTCACCGTCACGGCTGGGGAGAAGACAATGGCGCCCTTACGATGGAGCAGGTCGCTCTTCTGTTGCCAGGCGAAAATGTTGGCTACTACGAAAAGCAGAAGCAGGGCTACACCTCCGAAAAATCCAACCTTCCGCAACCAGATCTTGTCGGAAAAGAGATACACCAATAACAGGATAATAGTGAGTGCAAGAGCTACGAGGGCTGTCCGTGCCCAGCCGTCGACACTCATCATACTGACAAGAGAACGGTACCACGTGACGAAGAACATCTCCGACTCTGGCACGATCTTATCAAAAGTCCTCGAGCGGGCTATCTGCAAGTTGAAACGGATATCACGATCACCGGGCGAGAGCAACAAGGCGCGCTCATAGTTAAGCACAGCCTCGGGGATATTCTCCGTGCGATAGTAGGCATTGCCAAGATTATAAAAGACATCAGCACTACTACCCTGTTCCAGGAGTGACTCATAGAGGCTGATGGCCTGTTGGTACTGTCCACGCACATAAGCACTATCGGCCTCAGCCTTAGTGACAGCGTTAGCGAAAGCAAACTGAAAGGTAAGAAGGTAAAAAGGTAAAAACCATTTCACCCACCTTTGAACCTTCAAGTCTTTATATCTTTCCATTTTTTTCCTTTTTACTTTTTTACCTTTTTACCTCTTTCCACTCTTCTTCATCGTTCCCTCAATCTGTTCGATAGCCGTCATGGCTTTCTCATATACCTTACTCATATTTCCCATTGGATCACCAGGAGCATAACGTTCAAACTCACACTCATCGAGAGCGCCCATGAACTGAGCGATAGTATCCGCACCTACACCACGTGCATTGAGGCGCTGGCTGATATTATCATGAGAGAGCTGCTCGACAGGAATATTGAGCTTATCGCCCACATAGCCCCAAAGGGCACGAAGCACCTCATCGTAGAACTCGCCAGGCTTGTTGTCGGCCATTAATTTCGACGCTTTCTTCAGTCGTTTCGTGGCGACCTTATTGGCTTTGCCAGCACGCCGTTTTGAAACATTGGCATTCTCGATGGCACGCTGACGGAAGATAACGAACAGCGAGATGAACACGATGGCCATGATGGCCAGCGTAACCCAATAAGCCACAGAACCAAAGAAGAACTCATTCATGCCTTGCTGGCGAGCGTCACCCAACTTGATATGGCGGATATCACGACTCAGCTCCTGCAAATCCTGCTGACCAGAATAGTCACTCATCGCACCTGGCCCAGCCCCTTTGGCCACATCAAGCGAAAGAGGCTCACTGGAGACAGTCTTGTAAGCCTTAGCTGTGGTGTCGAAATAAGTGAGACTGACAGGCGGCAATTCATAATGACCTTGGTGCCGGGGCACTATCAGGATGTCGTAGATCATCGATCCTTCTATGCCATTTGAAGTCAGCTTCGTCTTATCGGTCACCTTTGGCTCGTATTTGTCGAAATCTTTCGGCAGTTCTATCTGCGGCTGTTTGATGAGTTTCAAGTTTCCAACACCACTGACGGTAATACGCAGCGACACCGGATCGTTGGCCTTTGTCTCTGTCTTGTTCAAAGCGGCCGACACCGTGAAGTGTCCTACGCCACCAGAGAAACCCACTGGACGCTCAGGCAGGGGATCAACCTGGATATCGATGCCCGGGGCAATGATCTTCTTCTTCACCTCGATATAGCCTGAGCCGCCATTAAAGAAAGCCTCGAAGGGGTCGATGTTGCGATTCTGTTGCACGACGATACCTTCAAAGGTAATACTGGGAATCTGGAGTTTGCCCGTCATCTGAGGGAACATCACATACTGGCTCCAAGTAGTGGTCTTATAAGGGCGACCATTAAAGGTCTCTATAGAAAAACTCTTCTGTGTGGGCAAGCTCACCTCCTGTGTATAGAAACTCTTCAGGTCGGGCATATCACCTCGCAGGCTAGTCAATCCGACGAGGGTGTACACCTTATAAGTAAGCAGGATGGGTTCCTGTTCGTAAACACGCTTCTTGTTGGCGCTGACCTTTATGAAAAGGTCGGAGCCAGAAATCTGACTACCTGCGTCACGAATCTCTCCTTGTTCATCCTGTCGCTGATGGCGTGGAGAGCCGCCAGCACTGGCCTGTGGCGAACCGCTCACCTTAATATTCAGCGTGTTGGAGGCAATGCTCTTGCCACCGACGACAATATGTGCAGGCGGAATAGTGAAACTGCCGTTCTTCGTGGCACAGACAATATATGTATAAGTAATCGACGACGACGAGCTGGTATGCCCGTTAATCATCTGATAACTTGACTGCATGGAACGGTTGGGGCCAATGAGCACCTCCAGCTCGTCAGGGATGTTACCTGCACGGAAGTCGCTGGCGTTCTGCGTATTGACGGTATAGGCCAGACGGAACTGCTCACCCACAGCAACATGTGAAGGTGCTGAACCGGTCAGCGTTTGCGAAAGCAAACTGAAAGGTAAAAAGGTAAAAAGGTAAAAAGGTAAAAACCATTTCACCCACCTTTGAACCTTCAAGTCTTTATATCTTTCCATTTTTTGCTTTTTTACTTTTTTACCTTTACATTACCAGTTCTTCTGAATGCTTCGACGCTGGGGTTGTTGCTGCGCCTTCTGCAATTTGTCCTGCGTCTGCTTCTCATTCTGGATAGCGGCATTCAACAGCTGCTCAGCGTTCTCCTTGCTCATCTGAGGTTTCTGCTGCTCCTGCTGTTTCTTGTCGTCTTGCTTATCTTTCTGCTGATCCTGCTTCTGCTGATCTTTCTTGTTGTCTTGTTTCTTGTCGTCATTACCTTGCTGGTTCTGTTGCTGTTTTTGTTGCTGTTTTTGCTGTTGATGCTTGCAGAGCACAAGGTTATAGCGTGTCTCATCGTCGGCGGGATTAAGACGAAGGGCACTCTTATATGCCTCTATGGCCTCACCATACATCTTATGAGACTGGCATACCACACCTATATTGTGAAATGACTTTGCCTTACGTAAAGGATTCGTTTCCAGCTTTGAGGCACTCTCAAACTGCACCACTGCTGCAGAGTCCTTCTTCTGAGCCATCAGAGCATTGCCTAGGTTATAGACGGCCTGAGGGTTCTTCGGATTCTTCTCGATAGCCTTACGATACGACACCTCTGCACCAGGATAGTCGCCACTATGGAAGAGTTTGTTACCCTGACGGATATATTGACGATCGGTCTGAGCCGAAGAGGTAAGAGGCAAGAGGCAAGAGGTAAGAGATATGACTATAAACAGAACAAGGCGGGCTCGGGACATCCCCTCACCTTTCACCTCTCTCCACTTACCTCTATTAAAGAGTGAGAGATTCTTCAGCAACGGGTTACGACGGTCTAGGATGCAGATCTCGATGATGAGTAGGAGCAGCACAAGAATGCCGACAGCCTGAAACTGCTCGTCATATTCACTATAGACTGTTGTCGAGGTTTCCTTCTTCGAAAGTTTGTCCAGCTCACGATCCAACTGTTGCTGAGCAGCGCTGTTGTTCTCTACATGGATATATGCACCTCCACCAGCCTGGGCCACCTGCTTACACATATCCTCGTTGAGAGCAGACATGACGGTATTGCCAGAACGATCCTTCATATAGTCACCGGTACCAGAGATGGGAATCGGTGCACCGTTAGCAGAACCAACGCCAAGAACATAGACGCGCATTCCTGCATCTTTTGCTGCCTCGGCTGCCTGAAGTGCTCCACCCTCATGGTCTTCACCATCGGTGATGACGATAATCGCCTTACCAATGCCTTCTTCTTGTGTAAAGCTATGCGTTGCCATCTCGATGGCACGAGCTATATCTGTACCTTGCGTAGCCATCATCGAAGGATTGATGCTCGAGAGGAACATCTTTGCCGACACATAGTCGCTAGTGATAGGCAACTGCACGAATGCATCACCCGCAAAGACTATCAGACCTATCTTGTCATTGGTGAAATGGTCCACCAGATTCTCTACCATCATCTTACTGCGATCCAGACGACTAGGGATGATATCCTCAGCAAGCATGGAGTTACTGATATCTATCGCGATGATTGTCTCAATGCCCACTCGCTTCTCATGACTAATCTTCGTACCCATTTGTGGCCGTGCCAGCATCACCACCAGAAGTGCCAGTGCACCCAGTAACAGCCAGAACTTTACTGACGGACGGAAACGCGACACATCGGGCATCAATTCCTTCAACAGCGAAGGGTCGCCAAACTTGCGAAGCCGTTTGCGCTGGTTTCTATAGGATAAGAATCTGACAAGCGCCAATATAGGAATCAGTACCAGCAGCCAGAGATATATGGGGTCTTCAAATCTAAACATAATGCAGAATCATTATTAAGGAATACGACGAAACACAGTTATTCGCAACAGGATCTCTAACAACAGAGCCAGTATGGCAACGAAAGCAAAAGGCTGATAGGCCTCGTACCGCTTGCTGAACGTCTTCACATTGAGCTTACTCTTCTCCAACTGGTCGATCTCCTTGTAGATATTACGAAGTTCCTTGGTATTTGTTGCACGGTAGAAATCACCTTCCGTCGCAGCAGCTATCTCTGAGAGAGTTTTCGTGTCAATCTCTACTGGGATATTAACGTACTGCACGCCTCCTGCCACAGGCATGGGGTAAGGAGCCACGTTGTTGGTACCCACACCAATAGTATAGACACGGATACCCAGACTCTTAGCTATCTCGGCAGCCGTCATCGGGGATATATCACCACGGTTATTCGAACCGTCAGTAAGCAGAATGACCACCTTGCTCTTTGCCTTTGACTCCTTCAGTCGCGAAACGGCATTGGCCAGGCCCATGCCAATTGCAGTTCCATCCTCTATCAGTCCACGGGCAGCGATGTCTGTGCGTACCGTCTGCAAGAGATTCAGCAACGAGGCATGGTCGGTGGTCATCGGACATTGTGTAAAGGCTTCGCCAGCAAAGATAGACAGGCCGATGTTATCATTCGGACGACCCACGATGAACTCTGACGCTACCTGCTTGGCAGCCTCGATACGATTAGGCTTCAAGTCTTCAGCCAGCATACTGGTAGAGACGTCCATCGCCAGCATGATGTCGATGCCTTCGACAGACTTGTTGCTCCACGAATTCTGTGTCTGTGGCCGTGCCAGTACTATGACTGTCATCGTAAATGCCAGAATGCGCAGCAACATCGAGAGCGGCATAAGTGTCACCTTCCAGCTGCGAGGCGCATAACGGAAGGCGTAAGTGTCGCTCATCCGCATGGTGGGCTCTGTCTTCTTCCTGTACATCACATACCAGATAAGGTACGGGATAATCAGCAGAAGCAATAACAGATATTCTTTATTGGCAAATTCCATGTCATTTCATATTAAACTGTGTAATCTGTGGACTTTAATACAACAACATATAAAGTGTATAGACCACGTAAACGAAGAGTGCCAGGCATACCAAGGCGATAGCTGTGATGAGCCACTTCAGCACCCGACGGGTCTTCTGTGAGCGCTGGTCCTCTTCAGACAACTGCGGCTTGACCGTCTCCTCCACAGGTACGTTTTCCAACTTTGTCTGATTGATAAACTCAATGGCGTTGACCAGATTGGCATCGTTCTCATTAATCAGCGTCGAATACTTGGCAAACTTCACGAGATCTGCCGTGGTAAAGAGCTGGCGTAGTTCATCAAGGGATTTCTGGTCTTGTGATGCCGTCAGCCGCTCGATGATCTCACTACTGGTCATCTCCATGGCATTGAAGCCATAACGTTCCTCAATATATTTACGGAGCGTATCTGTCAGTTTCGTATAGTATTCCTTCGAGTTCTCTGAATTCACCATCTTATCAGCCTTAATCTGCTCAATCTCCTTCATGGCCTTCTGATGCGGCAACAGTCGCTTTACAATACGTATATGACTGATTATCGGCTTGTTATCGCGCAGACGTAGGTAGAGATAGTAGGTGACAGCCAACAAAATGAGCATCAACACACTCAACCAGAACGGCAGACTCCAGTCACTCCATTGGAAAGGATTGTCCTGCACGTCTTTCGGACCAAAGAACTGGTCGGCATGTAATGTGTCCACCTCAAATGTCAGAACCTTCAGCGCCAGACTCTTACTCTTATAAGGTTTACCGTCAATTTTCACCGTCATCGGCGGAAGATAATAGAGTGTGTCGTCAAACGAAGTCATCGTATAGACCATCGAACGCGAAACGAAACCATTATCTTGCGGTTGCTGTTCAAGTTCTTTCCTGTCGAGCACTTCCACACCAGGTGTAATGTACTCCGTGGATTTAAACTGTGGGAACTCCACCTTCGCATTCTCCTTCGCCGTAGCTGTCAACGTCACATGTGCCTGCTGTCCGACAAATATCTGAATCGAGTCAATAACAGCCTCTACCGATACTTGCGCAGACGCAGACAACACACTCGCTGTCAGTATGATACAAAACGAAAGTCTTCTCATCAGCTTCTCTGTTTAAACAATAGCATGAGTGCCTTAACGAAATCCTCATTCGTGGCAACACTCACATGGTCTACATTACTCTTATTAAAGGTATCCTCCAATAGCGACTGCCGATTAACCCAATATTTGTGATAAGCCTGTCGCAGAGCCTTCGAACCGGTATCCACATATTGCTCGTGCCCCGTTTCTGCATCTACCACTTTCATCAGTCCCACGTCAGGCAGATCCTTGGCACGCTGGTCATAGACCTGTATAGCCACGACATCGTGCTTCCGATTACAAATCTGCAACGACTGCTGGAAATCATCACGAACGAAGAAGTCGCTAAGGATAAAGGCCGTCGTACGTCGCTTCTGTACGCTGGAGAGGAACTCCACAGCCTGTTTTACATCCGTCCGTTTTGATTCCGGCTGGAAGTCAAGCATCTCCCGAATGATGTAGAGGATATGCTTACGTCCCTTCTTGGGAGGGATATATTTCTCAATCCGGTCAGAGAAGAACACCACGCCGATCTTATCATTGTTCTGGATAGCGCTGAAGGCTATGGTGGCAGCAATCTCCGTCACCATATCGCGCTTCATCTGCTTCTGTGTACCGAAGTCGAGTGAGCCACTCACATCGATGAGCAGCATCACCGTCAGTTCACGCTCCTCCTCAAACACCTTCACATAAGGACGGTGAAAGCGGGCAGTCACATTCCAGTCGATGTCACGGACATCATCACCGAACTGATACTCACGCACCTCGCTGAAGGCCATTCCCCTACCCTTGAAAGCAGAGTGATACTGGCCGGCGAAGATGTTTGAGCTCAGACCGCGGGTCTTGATCTCTATCTTACGAACTTTCTTTATGATTTCAGATGTTTCCATAATCTACTAGTTACTAGTTCAACTAGTCATACTAGTTTTTAGGGTACCTCAACCTTGTTGATGATCTTCGAAACAATCTCCTCACTCGTGATATTGGCAGCCTCTGCCTCGTAGGTAAGGCCGATTCTATGACGGAGCACATCATGTGCCACGGCTCTGACATCCTCAGGCACCACATAACCACGACGCTTGATAAAAGCGTATGCACGAGAAGCCTTTGCCAGATTGATGCTGGCACGGGGAGAACCACCAAAGGAGATCATATCCTTCAGGTCCTTCAAGCCATAACGGTCAGGATAACGGGTGGCAAACACGATGTCGGCAATGTACTGCTCTATCTTCTCGTCGAGATACACCTCGCCTACAACGGCACGGGCTCTGAGGATTTCATCTGCCGTAGTAACGGGAGTCACCTTAGGCATCTCTCCTGCGATATTCTCGCGGATGATTTTCTTCTCCTCCTCAAGCGAAGGATAGTCGATGACCACCTTTAGCATGAAACGGTCTACCTGTGCCTCTGGCAGAGGATAGGTACCCTCCTGCTCAATGGGGTTCTGCGTAGCCATCACCAGGAAAGGTTTCGGCAAGGTGAAGGTCTCGCTACCAATTGTCACCTGCTTCTCCTGCATTGCCTCCAGCAAAGCGCTCTGCACCTTGGCCGGGGCACGGTTGATCTCATCAGCCAACACGAAGTTAGCGAATACCGGACCTTTCTTCACCTGGAACTTCTCATCCTTCTGTGAATAGATCATCGTACCAATGACATCGGCTGGCAAAAGGTCGGGGGTAAACTGTATACGACTGTAGTCTGAGTCAATCAGCTGCGAGAGGGTCTTGATGGCCAAGGTCTTGGCCAGTCCTGGTACACCTTCAAGCAGGATGTGTCCGTCACTCAGGAGTCCGATAAGTAGGGAGTCGACAAGATGTTTCTGCCCCACGATGACACGGTCCATTCCTGTTGTCAGATTTGTCACGAATGCGCTTTGTTGCTCTATCCGGATGTTCAATTCTCGGATATCAATTGCTTCTGCCATAATATTTTTCTTTTATTGTTTTCGAATTTGACCGCAAAAGTAGTGAAATTAAAGGATTATCCATACATCTGTGTGACTAAATAATATTAAAAAAGTTTCCCAAAACCTAAGTTTTAAGAAACTTTTTCATTATTTCCCAATTATCGACTACTTTTTGGCTGTTTTTTTCTTCTTCAGCTCCAGTTTTGGGATCTTAATATCCTGACCTTTCTTCAGCTCAGAAGTAGACTTCAGGTTATTGTAGACTTCGATGTAGCACTCCATATCAGGTCCCAATGTGCGCTTGGCGATACTTTTAAGATTATCACCCTCTTTCACTTTCATAATATGGTCTGTACCGACGATACGATAGGCTCCTGTCCTAACACGGGCGTCCATAGCTTCATACTTATCGAGAGTCTCGGCTGGTTTAGTAGTCTCCAACTGCTTTGCAGGCTGAGGCTTGGACTGTTCTGTTTGTGCAACGGCTGGAGCAGCAGTCTCTTCTGCAGACGGAGCCGTTTCCTCGGCAGGAGCCTTTGGTTCTTCCTTCACAGGAGGTGCCACCTCCTTCACGGGAGCCTTAACACTCTTCTTCACAGGAGGAGCGACCACCTCTTGAATATCTTTTTGCTCAACAGGATTCCAGGGGAAATAGTTACCAAGCAGATAGCCAACGATCAGGGCTCCGACGCAGGCCAGTAGAACTATCGGCCACTTCAGTCCGCCAGCAGGGCGTCCCTTTTCTTCTTCCTCGTCCTCATCTTCTTCGACGGGCTCCTCTTCAGCAGGTTCATCGGTAGATTGTGTATTATCTGCCAACGGCTGTGAGAGTGTCTCTGGGCCGACTTGTACTTGAGGTATTTCCGTTACAACTGGCGTTTCCGAAACGACCTGCTCCTCATGAGATGCAGGCGTTTCTGTTGATACTGAGGTACCTTTAACGACTTGTGGTTCTGAAACTGCAGGCTTGACAGGTTCCTCTGTTTCTGCAGGCTCACCGAGCACTATTGGATCTGGAGCGATAAAATCCACAAGAGGCATCTCTACTATCTCGTTGTCATCATCGTCATTCTGGAGTTTCTCTGCATCGGCTGCCTCCTTGTCAGCATCCTTAAAGTCGACACCGTCATTGAGCACGACGGTCTCAAACTGCGAGAAAGGCTTATTGACCAGTTCCTTCATCAAGGCATCAGGGGTGAAGGTGATTTTGTTGTGACCTTCGATGAGCACACGCTCTCCTGTATTCACATTCACACTCTCCCTCGAATCCACATCGATAATCTTGAAAGTGCCAAGGCCTTTGACCTTTACCGACTTATCGCGCTCCAAGGCATCACGAATCAGGTCAAACATTTTATTGGCGAAGCGCGAGGCATCTTTCTTGCTCAGCCCGTTCCGAACAGTCAGCTTATTGGCAACATCTTGAATCGTAACTTTTCCCATCACTCGTCTCCTCCATTCTTTATATGTTCTTTCCAACTTCCGTTTGGCTTGAAGTTCAGCACCAGTTTTGGCGGAACGAGCATACGCTGCCCTGTCGACGGGTTCACCATCACGCGCTCCATCTTCTTCTTCACTTCAAAAGTGCCGAAGGTAGGGATAAGCACCTGATTGTCTTCCTGGAAGTTGTCTCCCATCGTCTCCACGATCACGTTGACCATCTTCTGCGTGTCTTCGGGCGAATAGCCCGTCTTTTCCGCTAATTCCAAAATAAAGTCCTTATTAGTCATAATCACAGAATGATTGTTGTTCCATATAAATCGAATTCCTCTGAGTCGGTAATGAGCACATCATAGAAATTGCCGACCGTCAACTGCCGTTCTGCCACAGGTATCAGCACTTCGGGGTCTACCTCTGGCGAACAAAACTCCGTCCGTCCTACATAATAGTCACCTTCCTGACGGTCGATAACCACTTGGAAGGTCTTGCCCACTTTCTCTGCCTCAAGTTCCGCGCTGATATGCTGCTGGATACGCATCAACTGATCCAGCCGTCGCTGCTTCACCTCCTCTGCCACATCGTCGTCATAGTGCTGTTCTGAATAGGTTCCCTCCTCCTCGGAATAGGCAAAGGCTCCCATCCGCTCAAAGCGTGCCCACCTGACGAAGGCCTTCAGTTCTTCAAAGTCTTCCTCTGTCTCTCCCGGAAAGCCAACCATCAGCGTGGTACGGATATGTATGCCTGGTACCTCCTTCCTCAGCCGTTCCACCAGCTCGTAGGTTTCTGCCTTGGTCACATGACGCTGCATACGACTCAGCACCGGGTCGGAAATATGCTGGAGGGCGATATCGAGATACTTGCACACATTCGGTTTCTCCCGCATCACCCGCAACAGATCCCAGGGGAAATGTGTCGGATAGGCATAGTGCAGCCGAATCCATACCACTCCAGGGATGTCAGCCATCTGTTCTATCAGTTCGGCGATATGCTGACGGCCATCAATGTCGACACCATAATATGTCAGTTCCTGAGCAATGATATTAAATTCCTTGACACCTTTCTGCACCAGTTGACGCACCTCGTCGAGAATCTCATCCATCCGTCGGCTCTGGTGCCGCCCCGTGATCAGGGGGATGGCGCAGTAGGCACAATGGCGGTCGCATCCCTCGCTAATCTTTATATAAGTATAATGTGGCGGTGTGGTCAGTTTTCGAGGACTATTCTCACTCCTCACTCCACATTTCTCATTCCCCGATATATCCTCCAGCAACTGCTTATAATTAAACTTCCCGTACCAGCCGTCTACCTCAGGGATTTCTTTCTCCAAGTCAGCGAGATATCGTTCCGACAGGCATCCCATCACGAAAAGTTTCTCAATCCGTCCTTCTGTCTTTGCCTGTGCAAACTCAAGGATGGTATTGATGCTCTCCTCCTTGGCATCGGCGATGAAGCCACAGGTATTCACGACGACGATCTCCCCCTGAGGATTATCGCTATCGTGGGTACAATGATAGCCATGAGCCTCCATCAGGCCCATCAGCATCTCAGAGTCTACCAGATTCTTCGAGCATCCTAATGAGATAAAGTCTATCGTCGGTTTCTGCCTCATTTCCGTCGCAGTAGGGGATTTATCACTTTTCACTCTTAAACAACGAATCCACGAACTCGCGCTTATTGAAGAGTTGGAGGTCTGTCATCTGCTCTCCGAGTCCGATATATTTAACAGGCACTTTCAGCTGGTCTGAGATACCGATCACCACCCCACCCTTGGCCGTGCCGTCGAGTTTGGTGATGGCCAGCGACGTGATCTGAGTGACGGCAGCAAACTGCTTTGCCTGTTCGAAGGCATTCTGACCTGTCGAGCCGTCGAGCACGAGCATCACCTCGTCTGGAGCCTCGGGCAGCACCTTCTTCATCACATCCTTAATCTTCTTTAATTCGTTCATCAGTCCCACCTTGTTGTGCAGACGGCCCGCCGTGTCGATGAGCACCACGTCGGCGCCGTTGGCCTTGGCACTCGAGAGGGTGTCGAAGGCGACGCTGGCCGGGTCGCTGCCCATCTGCTGCTTCACCACAGGCACGCCAACGCGCTCACCCCAGATGCAGAGCTGTTCGACGGCGGCGGCACGGAAGGTGTCGGCAGCGCCGAGATACACTTTCTTGCCTGCCTGCTTGAACTGCCAGGCCAATTTGCCAATGGTTGTAGTCTTACCCACACCATTCACGCCCACCACGAGTATGACGTACGGCTTATGGTCGCCAGGCAAGTCCCAACTGTCCTGGTCTTCGGTATTGTTCTCTGCCAGCAGGCCGGCAATCTCGTCACGCAGGATGGCGTTGAGTTCCGACGTGCTCACATACTTGTCGCGGGCCACGCGCTCCTCGATACGCCCGATAATCTTCAGCGTCGTGTCTACACCCACATCTGAGGTGATGAGCACCTCTTCGAGGTTATCCAGCACGTCGTCGTCAACCTTCGATTTTCCGGCAACGGCACGCGCCAGTTTGTCAAACACACTCGTCTTGGTCTTCTCCAGTCCCTTGTCGAGCGTCTCTTTCTTCTCCTTATTAAAAAAGCCGAATAATCCCATATCTCGCAAATTAACGAGTGCAAAGATACAATATTTTACTGAGATGCGCAAAAAAAGAGGCCGCAAAATAACTTGCGGCCTCCATTTTTATGCGAATTCTACTGATTAATTCTTGAAGAAGTCCTTAACGGCCTCATTGGGCACCATCTGCTCGTCGAAGATGTAAGCACCCGTCTTAGGGCTCTTCACCATCTTGATAACCTTTGTGTAAGCGCGACCATCCTTTGAGCCTTCATGGAGGGTAGCAACGGTTTTCTTTGCCATAGTTCTTTACTTTTTAACCTTTTTACCTTTTCACCCTTATTTGATCTCTTTGTGGAGAGTCATCTTCTTCAGGATGGGATTATACTTCATCAGTTCCATACGCTCCGGCGTATTCTTACGGTTCTTGGTCGTGATGTAGCGGCTGGTACCGGGCAGACCACTATTCTTCTGCTCCGTGCACTCCAGAATCACCTGAACGCGATTTCCTTTTGCTTTCTTGCTTGCCATTGTATTGTTCCTCCTTATTTATTAGTTCTCAACATTACCCCAGGCAATCACATTCTTCTCGAGCTCGTTCCAGTTCAGATAGCCCTTGTCGACGGCCTGACGGATAGCTGCATCCAGACCCACCTTGTTAATCATGCGGAGACCAGCAGCACTAATCTTCAGTCTGATCCAGCAATTCTCTTCTACCCAGTAGAATTTCTTGCTGAAGAGGTTTACATCAAAGCTTCTCTTCGTGTGGTGCTTTGAGTGAGACACATTGCAACCTATCTGTGCCTTCTTTCCTGTAATTTGACAAATCTTAGACATTTCTATCTACTTTTTACTTGTGATTTACACTTACTTATTCCAAACAGCGTGCAAA